>WRMR01000053.1 GCA_009776995.1 Planctomycetaceae bacterium
GATAGCGGTGGAAGTGACAAAGCTGTCGTTGTACCTGAAGTTGTTGGAAAACGAAACGGAAGAGTCACGCGAAATGTTGTTCCGGCATTCCGACCTGAAAATGCTGCCGAACCTCGAAGCCAACATCCGCTGCGGCAACTCGCTCATCGCAAGCGATTTTTACCGCAACAAGGAACTGCCGCTTTTCGGGGATTCGGAAATGCGAAAGATCAATGCCTTCGACTGGCAACAGGCCTTCCCGCAAATTTTCAAAAAAGGCGGCTTCGATTGCGTCATCGGAAACCCGCCGTATGTGCGACAGGAAACCCTGGACGATGATACCAAGCGATATTTTCAGGAACATTATGCGGTTTATCATGGAACAGCCGATCTGTACGCCTATTTCATTGAACGCGGAATCGGCTTGCTCAAGGACGGTGGCAACTATGCGATCATCGTTGCGAACAAATGGTTGCGTGCGAACTACGGCGAACCGTTGCGGAAATGGCTGAAAACGCAAACGCTTTTGGAGATCGTTGACTTCGGCGATTTGCCGGTATTCGGGAAAGTGACGGCGTACCCCATGATCTTTCGTGTGGCCAAATGTCAGACCGATGGAGGCCAGAATGTATCGCTTGCCGTTTCACAAGTAGAGAGTCTCGACTTCAAGTCACTCGACGAGCATCTCGAAGGCAAGCGGCGTTTCATTGATATGGGTTCGCTGGACGATACCGGTTGGCAACTGCGGGACGAACGGGAAAAGAGGTTGTTCGACAAACTGATGGCGACTGGCGTTTCGCTGGAAGAATATGTGGAAGGGAAGATTTTTCGCGGAGTAGTAACTGGGTTGAACGAAGCATTTGTTATTGATGCCGCAACACGAAAACGCTTGATTAAGGAGGATAAGCGAAGTGCGAAAATTATTAAGCCACTATTAGAAGGACGAGATATAAAACGTTATGCACCGTTGAAAACAGACAAGTATATCATTTTCACAAGGCGCGGTATTAACATTAACGACTATCCGGCAATCAAAAGCCATTTGGAGCAATTCCGCAAACAGTTGACACCAAAACCGAAGGGCTGGGGCTCGAAAGGTAGTAAACCGTGGAAAGGCCGAAAACCGGGATCATACAAGTGGTATGAAATACAGGACATAACATCATATTTTCGTGAATTTGAAAAACCAAAAATTATTTTACCAAACCTTGCCACTAGAATTCAGTGCAGTTTTGACGACTGTGACTATTATTCACTTGCACCATCGACAACTATTTCTTTGAATGACAAATATCTTTTAGCCATACTAAACTCAAGAGTATGCAATTATTTCTTACATCAAATTGCAGCAACAAGACGAGGAGGATATATCGAATGCAAACCGGTTTACCTTTTACGCCTCCCGATATACAAAATCGACGAGCGAAACAAGAAAGACGTGGCAAAGCGGGACAAAATCATCGCGTTGGCCGATCAGATGCTTGTTGCACAGGCCAAATGTTACGCTGCGATGTCCGACTCCGACCGCAAACTCGCCGAGCAACGCATCGCCATCCTCGACCAACAGATTGACTCGCTGGTTTATGAGTTGTATGGGTTGACGGAAGAGGAGATTGGGATTGTGGAGGGGAATTTGTAATGCTATTCCAAATCCAATTGCAGCATGGGCTTCAAACCGTAATCTCAATGGAACTATGTCATGTCAGATACTAACAATTCAGACTCAAATAATCAAACCGATCACCCTGAATATGGCGAATATACCATTACTCACGGTGTTGTAATGCACAAACTATTTGTCGAAGCACAAAATGAACCTTGCTTTTGTTTATTGATGGATATGCTCGCCGAATCATTGTGGGAAGCCAAGAATGTCAATCTACGCCATTGGTTAGACGCATTAAAACGAATAAGAAATGATGCTGAACTAATTCATTCATCCGGGATTATACTAAATTGCCTTTCTTATCGCTATCCATACGAACAAATCAATCGTGATACTCCAACAAGTCAGAACGAACAGGATTGGAAAGAGCAGGGTGACGCTTTTGAAGCATTTGATAATCTATGCAAGCAATATTTTTCAATAAACAATGAATGTATTGCAAGTCGCCATATTTCGTGGCCTGCAAAGATATGTTTTCCTATTGTTCACGAAAATGTAGTAATAGGACGAAATGGTTGGAGGCTTGGTATTTTTCCTCAACCTGGGTTTGAAGAAAACACCAAAAAGGTGGCCGAGGCATTATGTATTGAAAACAGCGAGGAGTTTTTGACGTTCCTTACAAACAAGGATGATTTACCAAAGAATGTTTGGCGTCAATACGAATCAATATGTGAAAATGCGTTTAACTTATTATTTCCTTTTCCAGAAGAATGTTCTGAACTTTTGTTTTCGGATATAAGGAACGTTCCGCCTTCGGAAACTTCGCCAATCGGTATATGGACATTTCTGTTGTTTAACCTTGCCTGGAAAAAACACGAATATTCAACGCTTCGAGCAAAATTTGCTAGTTCATCAGGGAATGGACAATTTACTTTTGTAAACAAAACTGCTTGTACAATGGAATCTGTACGGTTCAACAATGCAATGTATTACAAAAATGGCGTGCCACCTATTCCCGGAATGCCTTCACCCATTATAGTTGCTAATGTCGTTTCATGCTTAGAGAATCTTTTTATGGCAACCATTGAGGCAATAGATATTTTAATCAGACATGTTGAAAGCATAATTGGGGTAGCATCAATCCCAACAAATCACAATGCAAAAATCAAGGATGAACATTTGAAGGATGAAAAACTTTTTTGCAAGGATATTGTAGCACTTCTCCTTCAGGCGATTTATACAAATGTCAGAAATACTCATGGCCCCAACGAATTCGGTAAAGACTTTGTTGCACTGGACAAGGATAGTACACACGAATACTACGTTGCTTTCGTAGTCAAGGCTGGAAGTATCAGTGGTCGTGCAAACTCGGAACTTGACACTATCATTTCTCAAGTCAGGTCGGCATTTAGTGTTCCATATACGCCACCAGATACGATGCAAGCAGTGAATATAAGCAAAGTAATTGTTGTCGTTAGTGGCAAATATCTCGATAATGCAATAACGCGACTGAAAGCGGAATTCGATGAGAAATGTCGTTTGGGATACCTGCAATTTTGGGATGGTACGAAGATTGAAACACTCATAAAAGAGCATGGTATTTGATAATGCCCGACCAGAAACTCCATCGCCTTCTCGAAGACCGCGAGTACGACATCGGTGATGCGGCACGTATAACAATTTCAGAAAACCAACGAAAGGTAAAGTATCATGAGCCAAAAATTTTCGTTTTTCCAGCGTGCGTGGGATATTCTCCATTTTCTTCTTTGCCTCGTGGTCGTCGGGTTGCTTTTGATTTACCTGATGCGGGAGTTGCGGCACGGTACTGCCCCTCTTGAAACCGCAGAAGCGACTGCGCAGGTGACTGATGAACCTGTTGTTGCCAATGCGTCTGTGGTTGTCGAGGCATCCACGGTGTCCGTTGCTTCCGACACCCCTGTTGCTCTTGAAGTCCCCGGTGTGTCCGTTGCTTCCAACGCCCCCATTGCGCTTGATGTCCCCGGTGTGTCCGTTGCTTCCAACGCCCCCATCGCTCTTGACGTCCCCGCTGTGTCCGTTGCTTCCAATGCCCCCATCGCTCTTGATGTGTCCTCCGTGTCCGTGACTTCCGATGCTCCCGTTGCTCTCAATGTCCCCGGTGTGTCCGTTGTGTCCGACGCCCCTGTGGTTTTCGAAGTGCCTGCCGTATCCGTTGTTTCCAGTGCCCCTGTTGTTCTTGAGGCACCTGCCGCTCCCGATGAACCGGTGGTTGTCGAAGAACCTGTGGTTCCCGATGTTCACGTTGCCGAGCTGAAAAGCATTGCGATTCGCCCGGATTCGCCGGTTGTTCAAAGACTGAATCTCATCACGGTGAAGCGAACGGAAACGACCGATCCGATTGTCCCCGTCACCGGCGTCAATGTGGCCAGCTTGCAGCAATCGAAAGCCCATGACATCGAAAACGCTTTGCTCAACGCCGACAAGCAACCTGATTTCAAATTTCACGTGCCGGAATTGCTGACGGCGTTCACCGACCGGCAGAAAGCACTTGATGACATTGCCTTTGCTGAAAAGCAACTCCAATTGGTCGAGGAACACTTCCAAACGATCATGGATGCACTCAAGCAGAAGATTGCTCTCCTTGAAGAAGAGGTGAAAGGCGGCATGGAAGCGAAAAAGACACTCGACGATGCCCGAACGGACTTGAGCAAGGCGGAATTTGAGTGGAAAAAGGAACTCCTGGCCGCGCAAGCCGCACTGCAGCACGCCCAACGGGATAAAGCCATGTATGAAAAGCAACTGGAGCTTGCGGGATTCCAACAGGAATTGCTGGCTTCCAGTCCGCGTGACATTGACATTCTCATGGCCGAAGTGCCGGAAAGCATGGCCAAACACGTTCAGGCCGGACAACAATGCGTCGCCGGATTTCTCAATCATCCCGGAAAGACGTTCCACGGAAAAGTGTATTCTGTCGTGCCGGTTTTGTCGAAAGAGAGCCCTTCGCTCCGTGTTCTGTTTGCCGTGGAAGACGCTGAGGACGTGTTGCACACCGGTATGTTGGCGGAAATCGGGCTTGGCGTCGAACCCCGTCTTGTGCTCCGTGTTCCTTCGGAAGCCGTTGTCACCATCGACGATACGAATTACGTTCTGGTGCGAAAAAGCGAGGCCGAATGGAATGTGACGGAAGTGCGGATCGGCGAACAGTGTGAATCGGGCGTCGAAATTTTCAGCGGCCTCAAAGACGGCGACCGCATTGTCGGCAATGGTGCCCGTCTGTTCAAGCCGGTCATCGCGGAATCACTGCAATTGCGATAGACCCCGTGTTTTCCGCCCTGCCTGAATTTTCTCAAAAAATCCCGGTTTTCTCTCTTGACAAGTTTACTACGCCGTGGTAACATGCAAATTACCACGTTGTGGTAATTTCGTAAGTCGGGCAGACGGTCACGTTCCGCAAACAGGCAGGGCGGTCACGCCGTGACCGCCGCATCAGAGCCGCGAGAGTGATCGAGCGGTCGCACTGGAGAAAACTTTTCCATGTGTTGCGTGTCATGGTCCCGGTTCGACCGCTCCGTAACCGTCGCGGCTCTGATTTGACGTGTTATGCAAAACAGGAAGAAATCTCATGGGAAACAAGAAAAAGGAACCGGTCAAGCTGACACCGGGGGAATTGGAGTTGCTGGAAGTCTTCTGGAATCACGGGCCGCAGACCATCGCGCAGATGCACCAGGCGTTGCACACAAAGGGCCGCAAACCGGCTTATTCGACGGTGCAAACGCGGCTCAACCGGCTGTTTGACAAGGGCATCATCGCGCGCAACGGGCAGTACCCGGCGATTTATGACGCCCTCGTTGCGCCGGAGGACGTGTCAGGGCGATATTTCGACCTGCTCGAATCGCTCTGCGGCAATAACATTGCCCCGCTCATGCTGCACCTCACGGAAAAGCGGAAATTTTCGCAGTCGGAACTGAATGTGCTGAGAACAATTATCGAAAAAAATGAAAGGAATGCAGAATGAAGAATGCAGAATCATTTTGCGATTGACCGTTTGAGAAAAACAATAATATTCTGCATTCTGAACTCTGCGTTCTGCATTGTTATGCCCGTCACAACCACTGCGTTCATCAGCCGCGCTCCGTCGAGGTGCAACGTCAGCCGGTTCGTCCTGGCCCATTGCGAAATTTGTGCGATCCATGCGATCGGGTAAATGCGTCCACCGCCGTAATTATGCGTGTTTTCGAGAAAAACCGCCCGGGTTGGGGCGAAATGAATGTCGCTTTCCGGCCGCAGTTGATTTTCCAACTGTTCCGGTGCGATGATCCCCCGATGACCGTCAAAGGTTTTCGCCGCCACACCCCAAATCTGGGCATGACCGCCTTGCTCGAACGCAGCCACATGCGAGGTCGTTTCGCAGAAAAACTGCTCCCCGGCACGACAGTGCAATGACACGGCAATCAGATTCGCCATCGTACCGGACGGGACAAAAATGGCCGCTTCCTTCCCCAGCAGATCGGCGACCTTTTGTTCAAGTTTCCGAACCGTTGGGTCGTCGCCAAGAACGTCGTCGCCCAATTCCGCCCGGTACATTGCCTCTCGCATTTCATCCGTCGGTTGTGTGACAGTGTCACTGCGTAAATCGATAGTGGTCATGGGAGAAAAGTTGTACCTCACCAAAGCTGATTCCGGGTTTTCGCCTGCAAATTTTGTAAGTCAAAATTTGCAGGGATAAAAGGGAAAAGAACACCCCTTTATCCTGCCCCTCTCGTTATTCTTGCCGAAAAAATGAACTTGTCAATACAGCCCGATGATTTTTGGGCGAAAAATCTTAGACTCGATTCCGAAACCGGGTTGATGCCGACGAGAGCTTCGACCAGGGCTCGGAGGAGCGGGTTTCCGCGCAGGCGGGCATTGTGGACAAACTGAAAAAACCCGACGCAGGCAGGCAGTCGTTCCTGCGAAATCCCCCGGTGGGGGCGCAGGGCTAACACATCAAATCACTGGATTGGCCTGTGCGCGATATTGAAAGCATACTAAACTCAGTCGTTTCGAATCCAGGATGGAGTTGAAAGAATTGATGGAGACAAGCCCAAGGTTTTTCTGGTAAAAGGGTTGTGTAATTAAAAACAGCCGTTTGCAGGAGAAAACCCCATGGACACCATCATGAAAAATGATAGCAAAAGTTTTCGACACATTCAAGGTCGCTTCATTTTGGAAGCGGGAAAACTGTTTGAGAAGGAGCATCAGGGGCGCGAGTGTACGAACGCGGTTGTTATTCGTGTGCTGTTTTGCGCCCTTGGATCGGAAATTCAGCCCTTTCCCCCACCGCCAGAAAAGTTGACTGGCCGGCTCTACTGCCGAACGCCATTGGACTGGTATTCATTTTGTGGCCTTTGTGTTAAAAGATTTCAACACAAAGATCACAAAGGAATGCACAAAGTTTACAGAGATAACTCCAAAGTTCATGGCGTTGTACGGTAGATTTTGGTTTTTCGCAGAGAGCGCAGGGGGAGGTTGAGATCAACCTCATTGCAATCCGTGGCCGAAAAAATCCCGCCATTTCGCTGCGATTCATTCCGGTTGCTGGTCTTGCGTCTTGCCCTGCCTTGTTGCGCTGTCTGGCAAAAAATATGAAACACTGTACAATCACCATCGTATCATTATTGTCCGTTGTTTTCAACATCACTCTGCCGAGGTCAGATGGCACCGCATTTTATTTTTGAAATGAACCGCGTCTCCCGAAAATATGGGGAGAAAATCGTCTTGCAGGACATCAGCCTCATGTTCTATTACGGGGCGAAGATCGGCATTGTCGGCGAAAACGGTTCTGGGAAATCCACGCTGCTGAAAATCATGGCGGGCATCGACACCGATTTCGACGGGGAAACGTCGCTGGCCAAGGGGATGCGGGTGCGTTACGTCGCGCAGGAGCCGGAGCTGGAACTCGACAAAACCGTGCGTGACAATCTGCTCACCGCCGTCGCGCCGGTTCAGCAACTGCTCGACCGTTTCAACGAAGTCTCCATGGCGATGGCCGACCCCGACCAGGCGGACCATTTCGACAAGCTCATGGAGCAAATGGGCAAATTGCAGGAGGACATCGACCTTGTCAACGGCTGGGAGCTCGACCGGATGATCGCCATTGCCGCCGACGCACTCGTGTTGCCGCCGGATGATGCCATTGTGCGGAAACTGTCCGGGGGCGAACGCCGCCGGGTCGCCCTCTGCATGGCATTGCTCGAAAAGCCCGACTTGCTGCTACTCGACGAACCGACGAACCACCTTGACGCCGAGACCGTGCAGTGGCTCGAAGGGGCACTGCGCGATTATCACGGCACGGTCATCATCGTCACGCACGACCGTTATTTTCTCGACAACGTGACAAAATGGATTCTGGAACTCGACAACACGCGCGGCATTCCCTTCGAGGGCAATTACTCGTCGTGGCTCGCACAAAAGGCCGAACTGCTCCGCATACTCGAAAAGAAGGAATCACAACGGCAAAAGACGCTGCAACGCGAACTCGAATGGATTCAAATGGCGCACAAGGGGCGGTTGCAGAAAAATCAGGCGCGCATCAAATCCTACGAACAGCTTGCCTCACGGCAGGAACTGGACGACAAGAGCGACGCGGTCATTCAAATTGCGCCGGGGCCGCGGCTCGGCGAAAAAGTGCTGGTGTTCAACGGCATTTCCAAAGGCTTTTGTATTGGCGGGAACGATGTGACACTCATTAAAAATTGCTCGTTCAACATTCCGCGTGGTGCCATCGTCGGCGTTATCGGTCCGAACGGGACGGGCAAGACGACGATGTTCCGCATGATCACCGGCGAGGAAACGCCGGACGCCGGAACGCTCGAACTCGGTTCGACCGTCGAACTGGCGCATGTCGATCAGCACCGCGACGCGCTCAACGACAGCAACAGCGTGTTCGACGAAATCACCGACGGCAAAGACCTGATCGAACTCGGCCCGATCAAAATGAACAGCCGGGCTTATGTCTCGCGCTTCAATTTTCGCGGCCAGCAACAGCAGAAACTGGTCGGCCAGTGCTCCGGCGGCGAGCGGAACCGGGTGCATTTGGCCAAGCTACTCAAACGCGGCGGGAACCTGTTACTGCTCGACGAACCGACGAACGACCTTGATGTGGCCACAATGCGCGTTCTCGAACAGGCACTCATCGACTTTCCCGGCTGTGCGATTGTTATCAGCCACGACCGTTTTTTCCTCGACCGCATCTGTACGCACATGCTGATTTTTGAGGGCGATGGCCGTGTCCGCTGGTTCGAGGGCAACTTCGCCGCTTACGAAGAGATGCTCAAAACCGAAGACCCCAACCGCCTGACCAACCGCCGCAGCAAGTACAAGAAGGTCAGGGGCGGTTAGTGTGCAAGGTGGGCAATCCATATCACCGGAGCCAGGTCTTCGATTTCCCAGGGCTATTACTATTACCCGCTTTTTGGATTCGACGCTCCGCTACCGCCGGAGTTTTTCCGGTTTTTGACGCAGGAACTCACCCATTGCCAGACGCTGCTCGACCTTGACAAACATCCTCAAGGTCGGAAAACCTGGGCTTTGTACGGCTGTCCGTGTGACATGGTGTTTGATCTGTATGGCAGTTCCAATCCTTCCCGGTTGGTTTACGACCATTACAGGGAATCAATACTAACCTGATTTAGTTGGGAATCAACTAGGGTTTTGTCACCATTTCACCAAAACAATCAAGCAGTCAGGCAAAACGATACTATAATTGTCAGTAGCACTTGGACAAGAAACAAAGATTGCTTCGACTGGGAGTGTATTGCATGTCAACCGGGACGCAACCAAGCACGCCAATCTATTCCTTTCTGGCCGACGATCCGGATTTGCACGACATCGTGAAAATGTTTGTCGATGAAATGCCGTCCAGGATTAATCAACTCCTGGACGAATTTGTTTCAAAAAACTGGGACGAGTTGCAGAAGATCACACATCAACTCAAGGGTACTATCGGCAGTTATGGTTTTAGCGAAATCACTCCTGCCGTGGGAAAACTTGAACAATCCCTCAAGGCAAAACTGCCCGAAGAGGAAATTCAGCAATCGCTGGTCGAATTGATCGACCTCTGCCGGCGCATGACCATCAAACCCCATTAAGAAAGCGTCTTTTAACAAAGCTTTTCTGCAAGAAGCAGCAACCGGGAACGCAGAGAGGTCACGGAGTGACCGGAGAAGGTGGGGGTTCCACACAAAAAACCAGTCACTCCGCTCCGTGACCGTCGCGGCTCTGATTGAACACACAACTTGCTTTTTCGCGGGTTCTAAAAAACCAATTCCAGCACGGACAAAACCGGCGAGTGGTCGGACGTCACCGGTTCCTCAATGACCCGGGTTTCTTTGACCCGCAGCATTTGAGTGGGGCGGTAAAAAATGTAGTCGATTTTGGATCGCGGATTGTCACTTGAAAACGTCGGTTGCTCGTTGGTCGCATCCGACCATTTTGCTTTCAGTGTTTCGATGGTCTTGCTGTTCGGCGTTGCGTTGAAATCGCCTGCGATAACGACCAGGCCATCGCGTTCGGCGAACAGTTCGTTGATCTTTTCCGCCTGCATGGTGCGGCGTTCTTCGCTTTGATGGCAAAAATGTGTACAGGCAAACAGGAGCGTTGTTTTGTCGTCAAGCGTAATCGTTGCTTCGAGTGCGCCGCGATCTTCCCGGTTGCCCAACTGCGGGAGTTGCGTGATTTTGTGTTCCTTGATCGGATATTTCGACAAAATCGCGATGCCGTATTCGCCGCTGCCCAGGTTGATGGTCTTGCCGAACACGGCGTGCATTCCGGTCAGGCGTTCCAGTTCAGCCGGCTGATCGACGTTTTGTGTGCGTGCCGTGTTGCGGTCGATTTCCTGAATCGCAACGATGTCCGGCTTTTGCGCCACGATCGTCCTCGCCGTCCGTTCAAGGTCCAGTTTCTCGTCGTTGCCGATTCCGATGTGAATATTGTAGCTCAACACGCGGAGTTCTTTCGGCGTATCGGTTGCCGGTTTGTCGTCGGCAAAAGCCATGTTGCACGTCAACACAGCCGTGAACAAGGCGGAATAAAGGGTTTTGAAGGTTGTCATCATCTGATTCTCGCTTTCTCATCAAATTTCAAGGGGGTAAAATTTCCGGTAATACCGTACTCAAACGGTCAACACAAAAATCGGAAATGCTTTTGCGACTCAGTCATCGCGATACCAGGTTCGGAGTACGGCGAGCCAATCATCGCGGTTTTTCGCACGGACGAATGCGTCACGCACAGCAGTCTGTTGCGGGTGCAGTTTCGCGTAATACACGCCGAACTTCCGCATGTCGGAAGCGGAACGGTGTGCGCCGTACAAGGTTTCCGAAAGGTCGTAATGCCGCATAATGACTGCGGCTTGTTCGGCCAGGGAAGGAGGCGATGGCATGGGATCACCTGCCAGTGCCGTGTGAACCTGGCTGAACAGCCAGGGGTTGCCGATAACGCCGCGGGCGAGTGCAACGCCATCGACGCCGGTTTCTTTCATGCGTCGAATAACGGTTTCCGCGTCAAAAAGGTCACCGCTGCCAAGAATCACGCGTGTGCCGGCATGACGCTTGACCCGACCGATAAAATCCCAGTCGCTCACGCCGTCATATCGTTGCAACACCGTTCGGCCATGGACCGTTGCCGCCGCAATTCCCCGGACGAACCCGCCATCGAGAATGGCATAGAAACGGTCTTCGCTTTGCGCACTGCCGTCGAAGCCTTTCCGCAGTTTGATCGTCAGCGGAATACTGGCCGGAATCGACTCACGAACACGCTCAACGATCTCAAGTGCCTTTGGCGGGTCGGTCATCAGGTAGCCGCCGCGGCACCGGCCCAAAACTTTTTTGACGGGACAGGCGAAATTGAGGTCGATCAGGTCGAAACCGAACTCCACGAGCCGTTTGGCCGCAGAAACAAACAGGTTCGGCTCACTCCCCAACAACTGGGCCCCGGTCGGGTGATCGGAAGCATGGATGTTGAGGTAAAATCGCGACTTTTTGCCTTGCGAAACATGGACGACGAACTGGTCAAGGAAAACTTCGCACAGCGTGAACCCGGCTCCGAATTCCCGGGAAATTTGACGCATGGGAGCGTCGGAATAACCGCTCAAAGCGGCTTGTATCACGGGAAACGGCAGTTTCAAGTCATCGAATCGAAGCATGAGCTTCATTGAAACAGAAAAATGCCGCCCGTCAATAACACGCGGATAACAAAGATCGGGTCATCATCACCACACGGCACTGGCATGGATGAAAAACGCCCCGGATCAGGAAAGAACGGGCTTCTTCAAGCGGCGTTGACGTACCCGGAAACCCACAAGCCCCATACTGCCAAGTGACCAGAGCAACAATGTCGCAGGCTCTGGAATGGGTGGGGGAGACGTTGAGTTTGCTCTGGCGAGATACAGATAATCCTGAGAATTGCCCGGCCTGGACGGGTCCAGATCGGTGACGGACATCACGAACACGCAATAATCCCCGATTTCATCGTAAGACTGCGCGGGCTTATAGTCTTCCAACCAGTAATCGCGGTCATTCAACCGGTTGAGGAGGTAGGCCAAGTACGCGTTGGAACTCCAATTGACGCCCGTCATGTTTCCCATCAAGACCTGGATTGCAGTATAAAACGCCGTCATATCAGTTTGGGAAATAACAGCCAATTCCCCGGTGGCATATTGTTTGTACAAAAAAGCAGCCCCCAGAGTCAACACCTGTCCCAGTGTGGTTTGCGACGTCCCGTTGATGGAATCGTAATTCAACAGCCCCAAGCCAAGAGAAGCGACCATCACATCCGGTTCGACACATACGGTTGTGAAGTAGTCCTGACCACCGGTCGTACCATACAGATAGGCATTGACATTGACATGGGAATACCCCTGTTGTGTTGTCAAAGCCGTAAAACCATTCGATGTGACGCTGCGGGTAAAACGAAACCCCTGACCTCCATTCGTTGCATTGAAAGTGGTGTAGATTTCATTTGCATTGAGGTCAGCAAAGGCCGATGCTCCGGCAGCCGCGAACAAAAGAGCCGCCACCGATAGAATCCAAAACGGTTGATGATGTTTCATGGTGATACCTCTTTGATGAGTAACACAGGCTACCCGCAAAACTCGCACGAAAAGTCCAGCCAATTAGGACTATTGTGTCCTGTTTCTTTTTCCTATTCTACTCAGATTTACTGCCATTACAAGCGCAATGGACAAAAATTGAGCAAAAATAACATTGTTTCTGTATCGCAATTCATTTTTCGGTCTTGCCTGCCATTAGAAGGTCATTCAGGTTTGCGTCATGAACCAAAATCGCCAAAAATCCCGTCATTGCGCTACGCTTCATTCCGGCTTTTGTATCGGGGGGCGGTTTGGTATAATGCAATCAATCACTGAAATATTGCAATCAATCGCCGAAGTTGCGGCGAAACGCAGTTCGACCGCTCCGTGACCTTTGCCGTCCTTGTTTTGTCAACCATCAACCGTTACCATGACCAACGACAAACGACTTTCGACCGGTGTGCCCGGTCTTGACGAAAAGCTGGGTGGCGGCCTTCTGCCCGACACGATGACCGTCCTGGTCGGCTCGTCCGGCATCGGTAAAACGCAATTCGGGTTGCAATTCCTGCACGCGACCAGCACACAGGAACAACGTCCCGGCGTTATTTTCGATCTCTCCACACGCGGCGATTCCCAAAATCACGCGGAATATGCCCGGCGAATGTTCGACCATACCTTACTGGAGGAAAACCCGGAACGCCGGTTTGACCATGACACATTTTTTTCGCCCGATGAACGCTGGGGTGATTACCTCCGCGTATTCACCTCGCGCGGACGCAAGGTCAACCGCCGCGATCTCGATTTCGACCAATGGCACGGCTGGCAGGCCGAGTTGTCAAAACACCTTGACACGACCATCGGGTTTTTCTTCCACCATTTCACGCGCGGCGTGCGGCGGTTCATTGTTGACGGCATTGAACCGGTCGAACATCAGGGCGAATCGATCCAGTTTGAGTTACTCGAATACATTTACCACCAGATCGTCCGCAAGGAACCCGAATGGGTTGCCCGTGATCTGTTCCGGCAGCATTACCGCGAACACGCCGGACAAATCAACCGGCATTTGTACCGCAAGGAAGACGTCGGCTGCATGGTGCTTTATACCGCACCGGAAACCTCGCTTGACGCGATGATCGAACGGCCGCTCGACGAAGGCGACCTGCTCGTCGGAGCCAATACGATCATTTATCTCGGAAAAATCCGTGACGGCGTGAAATTCCGCCGCGCCATGTACGTCTCGAAGCATCGCGGCAGTGTATGCCCCGACGAAATTCTGCTTTACGAAATCGACAACCGGGGACTAAGAATCATCGAATGACGGGATGACGGCCCCGGATTAGGTCAACAATGGAAAGCAACGCAATCATGCCGGAAATCCCCGAAAAATTGAAATGGTATCAACCGCAAAACAGATGGTGTCGAATCAGCAATGGTCCACTGCCTTGGCGCATTGTTGTCGATGAAACGGCAGGCACCATCGAAATCAAACGCACACCGTTGTTTCGCGTTTATTGGCTCATCACCGAAACCGCCGTCGGCACCACGAAAGATCATTGGGTCAATGCGATCAACAGGATTGAATTGTGAAAAATAGTAGGGGCGGTCACGCCGTGACCGCCGCACTGTGTTTGAACCGGGATTTTATGCAGAGGAGATTTCGTCATGTCGGATTTCAATGAAGGTTCACTCAAGGGCAGCAATACCGCACTGAAAACCGTGCTGGGCGTTTGTGCTTGCTTACTATTAATAGGTCTTTTGATCGCTGTGCTGTTTCCACGAGAGGGAATGCCCGAGAGGAGGATACAATGTATAAACAACATGAAGCAAATCGTGTTGGCTTTGCATCTATATTACGCTCAACACGAATTATTTCTTCCGGCCTATGCAACAGACGAAGACGGTAAACCTTTACATTCGTGGCGCGTGTTGATTCTGCCATATCTCGAACAAAAAGAGTTGTACGATCAAATCCGTCTTGATGAACCGTGGGACAGTGAATACAACAAGCAGTTTCACGATCAAATGCCAATGATTTATTTGTGTCCTTCGTCGCAATCATCGCCACGTAACGGTTTTACCAGTTATCAAATGGTGGTCGGCCCGAACACAATCAGCGACGGAAGCAGTGCCAAATCATTCAACGATGTCACCGCA
>WRMR01000054.1 GCA_009776995.1 Planctomycetaceae bacterium
CCGGACAGTCCCAGCCGAGTTCGATGAACTTTTTGTTCGGAAAATCGTCCCGAAACTCTTGAGCGGATAGCCCGGCGACAAAAAACAAAGGAATGACGGCACACAAAAGTACCGACCGAAAATGTGCTTGAGTCATGGAATAGTTCCTGATGTTACTTGTTACTTCCCCCGTTAATGCCGGGAATCATCATAGACCTGACGTTCTGCAAAAAATCATTCCACGCACAACAGGACACCGCAACCCGGTGCGAGCCAAACTTGCTCACCCCCAAAGGGAACCTTTCCGCGATTGAACGAGCTGACGAGCATGACACGGCCTTTATCCTTGAATTGAATGCTGAATGCAGTGGAAGAGTGCATCTTCTTGTTGACGACCATGGCAAACGGTTTTCCATCAGGATCGACGAATTCCCCGATCAGCAGGGAATCGCCGTTGACCGATTCAACGAGTTTGGCCGAGTCAATACCCTGACCGCCGCGCGGAATTGTTCCGGTATGGAACACATTGACACTTTTCAATTGGCTGTAAACCGGGACGAGCGAATGAATCTGGAGATTGATGTTCCGCATCATTTCCCATGTTTTCGTGCGGTATCCGAAGCGGTCAATCGGGGCAAGCCGGTAATTGCCAACCTGGGGGGCATAGTAGGTAAAATAACCGATCCCTTTGCCGCCATAGGCCAGCGTCGAATAAACCTGAATGGCCAGCGTTGCATCCGAGGGTTCGGCATACGCGAAATGGGCATTGGAGAGAATAACGTTCCAGAATGGAATCCCGGCCTGGAGCGATTGATTGCGAATTGAATCCAAGTTGCCGTAGAAACGGTCTTCGTCCAAACGTCCGCCTTCGAAGAGCGAATAATTGTCGTAGGAAATGTACGGCGGCTGACAAATTTCGACATACTGGTCGAGATGCTCTTCGTAATCCTTTGTCCCGAGTTGTTGCGATGAAGCGTAGTCGGGAAACAGATTGATATACGGCATCACGCCCTGTTTCTTGACCGCGTTGGACCAGACGTTCAATTGCGGGAACAGCGAGGCATTCGGCTCGTCACGGAGATAAATCGCATAGACAGCCTGCCGGTCTTCAGGATCGGTGATGGAATCCAACAGCTTTTGGACCGTTTCATCGGCAATTTCCTGTGTTGTTTCGCGGGTGGGATTAATGCCGGAAGACAAAATTCCCAGCAGGTGGTTGTTCCGGGCATATTGGAGGTTTTGGACGCCGATGAACCCGCTTGTATTGAACCCGCAATCGTACAGGTCGCGCATCATCGCGTCCATGTCGGCCAAGTCGCCCCACCGACCGCTTGCCGGGTCGCCGGGCATCCCTCCCCAGGGAAAGATGATGAATTCCGACGGAGCCGCCCGTTGGGGCGTCGAATCGGCTGGTTTCTGGGCAAATGCGACTGAAATGACCAGCGTTGGAAAAACGACAAGTGCGGCAAACAATGGATTGAGTTTCATGGTGAGGTCATCCTTCAAGTTGGAAAGGGTTGAGAAAATTGCTCGAGGTCAACAAGGCAAGGTGAAAAAAACCGAGGCAACCGTTTTTGTGGCGTCTATTATTTCGGGAATAATTCCAGGGCGGTTTTGAGTGTTTCATCCACGAGAACTTGCCCGCCTTCGGGACCGACCGGGGTACTTTGGATGATTGCACTGTAACTGCCGCCGCGAATCGCCCGTTCGGTTGGAAGATAGCTGCCGTCGCCGACGAGTTGAATCACAAAGGTCTGCACCGCAGGACTTCGCGCTTTCATTTGGACGCCGTAATCCGTGAACAGCTCGAATTGGTTTGTGAGAATCGCGGTTTCGCCCAGCCGAACGACGTGAATCGGCGAAGGAAAGTGAATATCAGGGTCTTTTTGTTGTGCTTCGTAACGCTGGACAACACCGCCGTGCCAGCCGCCGGCCATCCAATCGACTTCCGCCGGGGCCTTGTTCGGATTCGCCTTGATCGCGGCGTCGATTTTCTCGCACTCCGCTTTAGCCGCCTGATATTCCTGTTCGGTGACTTTGCGCATCGGCAATTGCAGGGTTTCAACACGGTGGGCCAGCGGAACGTCGTCCGTTGCCGTCTCTTGTACCGCTTCCCACGTATCGGCAACGGCACGGTCGATCTTTCGTGCGATTTCCTGCATCTCATCCAGCTTTCGCAATGAGTTCATCCGGCCAACCGCCTCTTTTCTGTACATCGGTCTCGGAGCAATGTCACCCGACGCACCGCACCAACCAAGAACGACAAGGTCGTCACCAAAACGTTTGGCCAGCGTTTCCCGGACAGGATGCCAGTAGTCGGCGTTGATTGTAGATCGCCCCTCGACAACCTGCGACGGGCAAGCGACATTCACGGCAACGGCAGACACCTTGTCATTTTCATCGAGAAAAAAGATTGACCCAATGTCATGATCTTCCATGTTTTCGATTCCGCGAAAATTCGCTTGGTTCGTGTTGCCGTACATTTGGGCACTGCCGTCGGCGTAAACGATCCGGCGGCTCCAGCCGATGACGCCGAAATCGAGGCCGAACGCGATCTTGCCCGGCTTGCGGTTCTTCCAGGCACTGGCCACGGCGTCGGCGATTCGCTCCGCCGTGAAGTCAATCGCTTCGGGATAGTCCATCATCTGATCGGAGACCGGCAGTTTCGGCGAACTCAGTTTCAGCGTCGGTGCGGTGTGTGTATGTGTTGCGTTGATGATCAGTTTGTTGACGTCAATGGAAGCGTCTTTCGCAGTGACTTTTTCCCGAACGACATGGACAAGATCATCAGGGATCATCACCAAATCAGCACAAACGAAAATCGCAGCATCAAGTTGTTTTTCGCCATCAATTGATTCGAGAGCGACGACGTTGACCCTAAGCGGCGTGTCAACGCCTTGCGACAGTCGCAAGTTGAACTGGCCCAAAAGCGGCACACTCTTGGACGGCGTCATGTCATTCCGGGCGGTACCGATTTTGAGCGTTGCCGCGTCCAGGGTTGAAACGCAAAAAAAGAGCAGAACGGTGAAAAAAAATCGTGTCATGGTGTTCTCCTGAAAGTGTTGTGATGAACAAAAAAGTTGCGAACTGTTGAGGTTTACATCGTCCACGGACTGCGTTCGGCGCGACTGAGCATTTGGTTGGCCTGTTCGTCGCCGTCGAAACGGTTTTCGGACGGTAACCATTTCAGTTTGCGGCCAAGCCGAAGGGCAATATCCGTGACGTTTCCAAGCGTCGTTGCGGCGTGACCTTCTTCGACCGGCGAGACGGGGTTCCGACGGCTGCGAATCGAACGAAAAAAATCAGCCGTGTGGGCCGTATAGGGATCGCCTGACCACGGACTGGCATGAAGACGAACATCAGAATCTTTGAATTTCACGTCGAGCAACGACTTCGGTTCCGCTTCGAGAACCTGCCGATTGACAAAGACCTTGCCTTCGTCGCCGATGAAGCGGCATCCATCCCGTGGCTGCCGTTCGCCGACACTGCAATAGTCAACCGTCGGACCATTTTCATAACGAAGTGTGGCGTTCCAGTGAATCCATGTGTCCGTCATGCCACCGTCGGGCATTGTTCCCGTTCCTTCGATTTCAAACGGTTTCCCGAACAGGTCAGGAATTCCCCAACCGGCAATGTCCAGATGGTGAACGCCCCAGTTGGTGACAAAACCGACGCAATAATACGAGATCATGTACATCGCCAGCCACTCGACACGCTGTTTATCAAACGGAAACAATGGAGCGGGACCGGTCCACATGTCCCAATCAAAACCTTCCGGCGGATCACAGGGCGGAACGACCGGATACGCTTGGCCGGCTGGCGAAATGACTTCGATGGTATAAACATTTCCGAGATAACCGTTTCTGGCCAACTCGCAGGCCAGGCGGAATCGGGGATCGCTCCGCTGTTGGGTGCCCGTCTGGAACACACAACCGTACTGTCGAACCAGCTTGCAGAGTTCGACGCCCTGGGAAATATAGCGGGTCAGGGATTTTTCACCATATAAATCTTTGCCGGCCTTGATGATGCGGCTGAACATCGGACCGTGCCAATGATCGGGCGCAGTTCCCCAGATGACGTCAATGTCATCCCTCGCCAAAACATCACGGAAATCGGCGTAAATTTCACACGCTTTGTAATCGGACGTTCCCGTTCGATCTGCGTACATGGCATTCACGACCCCCAAAGCACGTTCGGCACGGTCTCGCCGGGCTTCGGCAATGGCCAAAATCTGATGGTCGGGCAACGGCTGCATCGCCGCAATCGAATGGCTGCCGCGATTGCCAACGCCAAAGACACCGATGGTGATGCGTTCGCTTGCCGGCAGAGTTCCGTCCTTTCCCAACGCGGTGGAAGGAACAAACCAAGGTGCGGCGACAAGCCCGGTCAGTGAACCGGCCAAAAAAAAACGACGACGGGAAAAGTGGTTCATGGGATTTCTCCAAATTATGAGCAACGTCAACAACCAACAACACTCTTGCTGGAATATTAAGCCATGCGTTTGGAAATAACAAGCGTATCAAGTCAAAAATAACAGATTTTCTAAAAAATTCATTGTGCCGCGTGCCTGGATACTATCGGCTGCCTTGATTGCGTGGCATGGTTTCGTCAAGTGTATCCGGTCCGGCAAACGGCGGCTTTTCAAACGTTTGGCCATCGCCGGTCACGCGCGGGTCACCTGTCGATGTCAACACGTCCATCAAACGTTGGGACAGGTTTTCCCGGATGTCGGCATACCCCGGGTTTTCCGCAACGTTGACCAGATAATCCGGGTCGCTGCGCAAGTTGTACAATTCTTCGCCGTGACGCTTGCCAAACGCATAGTCCCAGTATGCCTGCCATTCCTCTTCGTTTTCCCGCAACAGGAGCCAGGACTTCGTCGGGCTGGCGTCAAGATCGGGAAAAGCGTATCCGGTGTCGGCAAGGCTTTTGCGTGCCATTTCTTCCGGCGTGTCGTTGGTGGCTCGATGATACGGATCGCCCATCGGCCAGCGGTCCGGTGCGAAATTGCGGATGTACAGGAAATCGCTCGTGCGAATCGCCCGTTGCGGATACGGCGAGTCATCCTCGCGGGCACTATCGTAATGGCGTTCGCGTCCTGTGACAACGTAGTCCCGCACCGGGTCGATCACGCCGTTTTGTTCCGAAAGAAGAAGCGGTAAAATGCTGTGACCGGTCATGCAGTCCGGTGGCGTTTCCCCCGCGATTTCAAGAAATGTTGGTGCCAAATCCATCAGGTTGACAAAATCCTCGACCGTTCGGCCTCCCGGGATTTTATCCCCCCAACGCACAAGAAGCGAGACTTCCGTTCCGAGGTTGTACAGGTTGCATTTCCCTCGCGGGAAACCGGGGATGCCGTGATCGCCGCTCATCACGATGACCGTGTTGTCCAGTTCACCGAGATTTTCCAGCTTTTCCATAAAACGTTCCAGCACGGCGTCCAAAGCCAACACTTCTCCGAGATAATCGCAGAAATCCTCGCGGACATCGGGAACGTCGGGCAGAAATTTTGGCATTTTCCCTGTCAGATCGTCGGGATTCAAGTCCCAGAGTGCTTTGCCGGAGCCCTTTTCCCAAGTCCGGTGCGTGTTCGTCGGTCCGAAATAATAAAGAAACGGTTTTGCCGCCTCTTCCGGCGACTTTTTTCCGTCCTCCAGGAACATCTCGAAGTTCTTCAGGCATTCGGCATACAGTTCCTCCTTGGCAACTTCGCGGTCTTCTCCTTCCGCGACCATTTTCGTGACGACATGCGAAAACTGATTGAACCGGTTGCCTGCCCTGACGTATCGTGTCCGGTTTCCACCGAATGGGGCGTCGGGATTCAGCCCGGGACTCCAGGCCTTGTACGTAAAACCGATCCGATAGCCGGACTGCTCCAGCAACAGCGGAAACACCGGGATGCTTTCGTCCCAGATTGCCGGACGGAGAATCGCACCGCGTCCGGTGCGATAAAAATACTGCCCGGAAAACAAGGCACTGCGGCACGGCGTACAGGACGGCGAATTGACATGGGCGTTGGTGAAGCAAACCCCTTCCCGGCCAAGTCGGTCGATACCTGGCGTGCTGAAGGACGAATTGACCGCAACATCCCCGTAAATGCCTGCATAACGTCCCCAGTCGTCAGCGAAGAAAAAAAAGATGTTCGGGCGTTTGTCCGTTTTTTCCTGAAGTTCCGCCGCTTTCAACAGAACACTCAAACAACAAACGAGACAGGTTGTCCACACAACAATCGCAAAACGTGACGCCTGAATCATGGTGTTATTCTCCATGCAAAGAGTTCAGAAATGATGGCTGAATGTCTGGAGTTCCGCATCCACCACCGTTTCTGAAGCTCAATTCGCCAATTTGTCTGGTAGTCAGCCGAAATTCGTCCATGAGTCAAGCCGTTGCCATCCCTGTGTGGACAGCGAATCATGGATTTCAAGGATTCTTAAATTAAACTTCCCAGAGGCGGAACGATAGAATCATTTTATCAGTCAATTGCTCGGGAGTAAAGAAGACGGGACGAGGTCGTGCAGAAAACAGAAAACCACATCATGGAGTTAGAACCCGCGCAGAAATCAGTTGTTCGAACCGTCAGAGCCGCGACGGTCAAGGAGCAGTCATTCCGCTCGATAACTCTCGCGGCTCCGAATCGTAGCCCACATCTGTGGGAACCCTGGTGGAGCAATCCTCAAGGTGACCTGGTGGTGTTTTGCAACTTGGCCATTGGGTACGAAGTATCAGGCTCCCCGAGTAGGACTCGAACCTACGACCCAGCGGTTAACAGCCGCTTGCTCTACCAACTGAGCTATCGAGGAATAATTGAATTTGGTGCAACAGCGTGAGACCGCCCACACCAACAGTCTATTTTAGCCCGGCTATCACCATACTGCAAGGGGGAATGGTGATTTTTCCGGGAAAACGTGCCGGCATCACAATCACAGTCGGAAACGAAAAATTATTTTGTGAGTCAACACACTTTGGCTGAGGGCGTACAACCAAATCGTCTCAAGAACCTTCATTTTATTGGCATGATTTTTTGAATTTCTGTCGTGTTTTTCATTTTATGGGTTTTGTGGTCAGGCTGTAAAACGTGACGTACTCCAGAATCTTTGTATTCTGCTCGTACTCCAACCGGAAGTTACTGCAATTCAACACCCAACAACTCCATCCGTTGCACCTAATCTCAATCCGGTTCAACCACAAATATTGTTTCAACGTGTCTTTTTCCATCCCCCCTCGTATCAGCAAGGGTGTTCCCCAGACAGGAATGCTTGTGCCGGGAAAGACAGACAACACAAGCCTCCAACAGGTCCCGATATTTGGTTTTTGTCATCCCCGAAAACTCTTGGGTTCTTCTTTCCCATTTCAACATCATCACTTGCCTCCCGACACCACCCCGGTCTCCCAGCCATCATAATTCCCGTTGTACTCTGTCGCCAGTCCCCAGAGCGGCAACACACACTCGTCGATGCAGTCATAATCGACCTTGTCATCGCGTGTGATGTGCAACGAGTACGGGTATTCGCCGCCGTTGTCCCTGTCGGTTGCCATTTCGATCAACTCAAACCCTTTTTCATTGACCTTGTTCCAATAGGCTTCGCGGTCGCGCTTGGTTTTGAAATGAATCCAGTGTTCGACCGGTCGCGGCACGTCCGATTGGTCGCCGTGCTGCGACAGTTGATACACCACCCGGCGGTTCTGCATACTCTGCAACTGCACCGGCTCCGGGAACAGAAATTTGAGGTAATTATCCCACTGCGGGTCATTCTGCAAGTGACATTCATACTCATACCCCGGATAATCCGCCATCACGCGGGCAAGGGCTTTATCGTATCCGGCAGTCTGCACGCCGATGTAAAAATAAAACGACCGTTCGCCTTCGATGGTGACGCGACCGGAATAAATGCCGTCGAATTGCGACGCCATCGTCGTCACGAGCAAATCTTCCAGCTCGTTGAGAACCGCTGATTCCCGCTCGTCCGGCATTCCGGTTTCCTCCGGTTGCAGGATGGTCAAACGCAACCGGACCAGGTTCGGCTTGTCCACAATCGGGGCAATCTCAACCAGCCCCAAATCAACAAAGAAAAAACCAACCCGCGTTGCATCAACCGGCGAAGGATAACTGTCCCAATTCTCAGTGTATTCGTGTTCTTGCATTCGCTTGTGTGACTCCGTTTATCGGGGTTTCTATACCGCGCAACGCCAAGAAAGTGAAGTTTTTAAACAACAGCCCGGAGCGTAAGCGACGGGTTTTTCGGGAGCAGTACCGTTGAACCGGTCACTTACGTTTCCGGTAGCCATTTGAATTGAAATTCAAGATCAATGGGCCGACCAAACGGCCATTTCCGTAAACAAACGACTGAGTGACTCGTTGAAGTGAATACGCCGGATCGCCTCTCCGATCAGCGGTGCGACACTCAAAACCGTAATCGTCGGCAGTTGTTTTTCTTGCGACAAAGGAATAGTATCTGTTACAACAATCTGTTCCAATGGAGTTTCCGACAACGTTTTAATCGCGTCGCCACAAAAAACGCCGTGAGTCGCTCCGAGGTAAGTTTTCTTTGCACCCATTTTGTGAACCAGTCTGGCCGCCCCGCAAATCGACGAAGCCGTACTAATCAGGTCATCGAAAATGAAGCAAACCTTGCCTTCAATTGGCCCGCCAATCAGGTTTTCCTGATCGACCCGGTTGCCGTATCGCCGCTTGTCGATGATGGCCAGGTTGCCGCCAATCACCTTGACATGGGAGGCGGCTCTCTTGATGCTTCCCTCATCGGGGCTGACAACGACCACTTCGTCCGGGTCATACCCCAAATCACGAAAAAAAGCGTCCAGCACGGGCGAGGCAGTCAGATGATCGACCGGGATGTCGAAAAAACCCTGAATCTGCGCTGCATGTAAATCCATGGCCAGGACACGGTCGGCTCCCGCCCGTGTGATCAGGTTGGCAACCAGCTTCGACGTAATCGGAACCCGCCCTTCGTCTTTGCGATCCTGTCGTGCATATCCAAAATATGGCATACACGCAGTGATACGTGCGGCACTTGCGCGTTTGAAACTGTCGATCATAATCAAAAGTTCCATGATCGCATTATTAACATCACCGCAGGTGGGCTGGATGATAAAAACGTCTCCGCCGCGAACGTCCTGTTCAATTTTGACACGTGTTTCACCGTCCGGGAACTGGTCAACGATGATTTTTCCCGGATCAACCCGCAAATATTTACAAACTTTGTGCGCCAGTCCAGGATTTGCGCGACCGGAAAACACCATCAGTTCGTTCATGACTCGACATTCCGTATATTACCAGTAAGTTTACGATCAGCCAGTGACAACATATCACCATTGTAGGACACGCACTACTTTTCTCAAGGGGGCAAATTGAGTAGGGCCAGCCACGACGCAAAATATTGACCAAATTGTCAGAACTGATCAAACGGTCATGGCTTTGGTTCGCGGTTGCGCGGTGTGCGTTCCCATTCCGTGGGATGCGAAACCAGTATCGATTTCGTTACGATCACAAAATATTTGATGACAAACAAGGGAATGCAGAGCAATAATTTTACCCTGCGCCAAGTCAATCCAAGCGTGAAAACGCCAATCATTACATAAGTCATATAGATGGCCACGGCTCCCAGGAAAATTGCGAGCAACAGGTTTGACCAAAGTGACGGGATCAGGAAAAAACACATCGTTCCAATCAATCCCGAAAGTGCTACTTGGCAAAACACAGCCGGTCTGCTGATGTAAAGCATGGAAACCGCTGCGTCCAGAGCAATGAAATTGTGTTTGAATACCCCTTGATATAACAATTGGCCAAAGGAACTCCAAAGAGTCTGAATCCCCCCGAACACCCAGCGTGTGCGTTGAGTTGCAAGTTGTTCGGCATTCACAGGAAAAGGAGAAGCCAATCCGGCGTCGCCCACAAAAATCGGTTTGACATGATTTGTAATTATTCGAATGCTGTACTCAAAATCTTCAGCCAGCCCACAACAGTTCCAAGGCAATCGTTCGAGAATTTCCCGGTGGAGCACCATACCGGTGCCAAGGAGAAAACTTGATAGTCCCAGTTTCGTTTTTGGCCAATAAAACAGGAGGTTTTCCATCGTCCGAGCCAGCGATTGGCAATAGCTGTGAAAAGAAGCATCTGTATTGGAGACAAGATTGGGGATTTGGATGGCATGATGTCCTTTTGACAACTCGAAATCGCAGGCATTCAGTGATTTCGGGTCGAGATAACAGTCGGCGTCAAGGATCATGAGAGCGTCGGGGTGATGTTCGAGAACCTGGGGAATTGCCCATTCGAGGGCTCTGCCTTTGCCGCGTTTGACGTCATCGAAACGTTCAAGGCTGGTGACACCACATTCCCTGGCGATTTGCGCTGTACTATCAGTGCAATTGTCGGCAATCACTGTCACAGAATACAACTCTTTTGGGTAATCAAGTGCCATACAACGCTCCAGCACTGGGCGTAAACCACCTGATTCATTGTGTGCTGGAATCAAAATAGCGATGAAATGGGATGGTTTTTGTGTAAGATGGCGTTTTTTGCATAAAAATAAAAAAATCAGAGCAAAAAAGATCTGATATAGCGCACCAAACAGTGTGAGGAATATCAGCACGGAAGCCGGAACCTGGACGAAAAGTTGCCAAAACACCATCATAACATCAACTCGCAATACTGAAGAATTTGTAATACCAGTGTCCGAAGAGCAAAAATCAAAAACGTTTTAAGTTATTGAAATTACATTAGCTTACGACCAGAGCCGCAAAAGCCATCGAGCGGAATGACTACTCCGTTACCGTCGCGGCTTGGATTCATCGAACAACGGATTTTGGACGTGAATCCATGAGTCCATTTCTTTCAAAAATTTGGCTTAGCCATCTCCAGTGAATACAGCATATCTCACAACAGTGCAATTCCGGCGGCTTGGCATCCGGCGATGGTTTTTTCATCCCAAACGGAAACCTGGACTTCGCCGACGTGTGCTTTTTGGAGCAACAGCATACACAGCCTGGATTGACCGATGCCGCCGCCCATGGTCAACGGAAGTTGCCCTTCGAGCAGCATTTTATGGAACGGCAGAGTGCGGCGATGGTTGCAGTTTGCTTTTGTCAACTGCGAGTCCAGCGACATTTCATCGACGCGGATGCCCATTGAGGAAATCTCAAGGGCACACCCCAGCACATCGTCCCAAAACACGATGTCGCCGTTCAATGTCCAATCGTCATAGTCCGGCGCACGCCCGTCGTGCTTGTTGCCCGATTTCAAAATATCACCGATCTGCATGAGGAACACGGTTTTGTGTTTTTTCGCGCACTCGTTTTCACGCTCTTTCGGCGTCAGATTCGGGTGGAGGTCTTCCAACTGCTGCGTCGTGATAAATGTGACGTCCCGTGTCAGACTGACGTTCAAAGCCGGGAATGCCTCATGGATTGCGTCCGATGTGTCACAAATGGCATGGACGATGGCACGGACCGTCTCTTTCAGATAATCCTCGTTGCGTGTCGCCCGGTCGATGACCTTTTCCCAATCCCACTGGTCAACGTAAATCGAATGGAGGTTGTCCATTTCCTCGTCGCGACGCACGGCGTTCATGTCGGTACATAACCCTTCGCCCACCGGAAAACCGTATTGACAAAGTGCCATGCGCTTCCATTTTGCAAGCGAGTGAACAATTTGAGCGTTCGTCTGCGTCTCCTTGATGTCAAATTCGACCGGACGTTCCACGCCGCTCAAGTCGTCGTTCAACCCCGTTTTGGGTTCAACGAAGAGAGGTGCCGACACCCGTTTGAGATTGAGGACACGCGTCAGGTTATCCTCGAACGTCCTTTTAATACTGCCGATGGCCGTCTGGGTTTCATACACCGACAGAAGTGGCCGATACCCTTCCGGGACAATGAGCTGACTCATTTTCAACATCCTTTCCACTAAAAAAGGCACTGCGGACAACGCGCCCACAGCACCTTAGTAACTGCTGAATTAATAGGATAATATAATCCAGGATGGATCATTTGTCAAGGACACATTTCAAAAAGCATGAAAAAGCGAGTATTCACGCAACGGCGGGGCATGACTCGTTTACCGACACCAGAGAGCGAATCCGATCATTCCGGCAAGACAAACCGCTGAAACGGCAACGCTTTGCCAACGGACAGGCCGGGGTATTTGGCCGATGCCGAAATGGCATCTCTGTCGATTCCAGAGAAGGAAGCCCGACACCATGCCGATGATTCCCACGGTCACAAGTTGCCAGCGCATGGCACCGTGCGCAAGCAGAACGCCTGGGTCGGTATAACCATCCGCCGGGAAAAAAAGTCCGCCGAGCAGGTAACTGCCGTTGGCCGCGAGGCAAAAACCGGCCAGAAATCTTGCCAAAAACGCTTCGCGAAAACGGAGCAATGCGGCGATCCCCCAAATGGCGAGCGGCGAGGTCATTCCGCCCAACGGTCCGGCCCAGGTCACGGCGAGCAGTGTTGACCGCGTCTGTCCTGATTCATTGAGCATCGTGCAGGAAACGGTCAGCAGCCCGAAATGAAATTGCGTGACCCCGACGCCAAACCACCATGCCGCAACCAGGTGTCCCAGTTCGTGCAGCAGTTGCATTGCCAGCCAACAGAACGGCAGCCAAACAGCGATCAAGGCACAGGTCATTGCGCGATGGTGTTTCATTGTGCAGGTTGCTGTTCCGAACGGATTGTGATGCCGATTTTTTCGCCCGGGATTCTCACCCCCTTGCTGAAAAGCTGATAGCCGTCCCCTTCGGCGGTGGGTTGATACTCAAACGGCCCGCCGCTGAACGGGTCGGTCAGTTCCTCCGGCGTGTGGCGGCCGTTCAAAACGTCAAGCGACGCCGGATAGCGGCCGTTGTTGAGCTTCTCGATTTCCAACTCAAACGCGAGAATCAGGAGTTGACAACGCACCTGGCCTGTTTTGATGTGCGTGTCATATTCGACAAAAGGCGTTTCCCAACAGAACTCGAAGAATGCAATCTGCCGCGACCGGGCGTCTCTCGAAGCGATACGAACAATTGCCCCGGAAAAACACCTGGTTTTAAAATCATCTTTGAGATTGTCGAGTTCTCTCTGCATGTCGGCCGGCGGGAGATTCCGGCGATAAATTTGCAACTTTTGGTCGTAAGAATCGTTGACAATCCTGGCAACGAGATTCCAGTTGACCCCAAAATACTTATCGCCCCATTCCGGAATGTCACTTTTCCATCCCTTTCGTTCCGAACGCGGCGCGTTGGAATAATAACCCACAGCACCCAGCACCGCATACTGTTCACACAACGCCATATCTTCGACTGTGACGGTCTTTTTCGGATGCTGTTTCACGTCTTCGATACACTGCCGTAACTGTTCTTCGGACAACTCACAGCGTTCCAACAAGCGTTCTATGGCGGTAAAAGCATTCGAAAGAATAGACTGTCCCAAAGGCCACTCATATCTGAAAATGCCATTCTGGAGATGACAGCCCAAACGCATGGCAGAATCAATGTCTTGCCACGCGGCACCGGATTGACCGTCACGAATGGATCGGATTGCACGAGCCAACAAGCCTTGCCCGAAGCCTCTGTTGCAGGCATGGCATGGAAGGAGAGCGTAATTCCAATCGACGTGAGCGACCTGCGGCATGAAGTAAAAATCCTTGCGAACGGCTTCTCTCATTAAATCCAGTACGGGCGAGATTTCGTCGAGGTATTCGTCCATGTCAGGATACTGCTCCTGTGTCCATAAGTCCTTGACGCACGCATCCAGTTGCACGTCCCCTCTTACAGGCGAATCACCTTGCTCAAGAATGGCCCAAGCCTTGCTGTACCCCGGCATGGTCGGCGGGTCATGGGGGTTCAGGTCCAACTGTTGACAGATGCTTTCCCATGTGCGGCCGGATGCGCGTTCCATCGGTTCGCTTCCGACCGCCTGAACCACCATGCGAAACCCGTTCTCATGCGGGTCGGCCGGGGCAAACCGTTCCTGCAAAACCGCCAGATAATCAAGCCGTTGACTGTTTGGACAAAACGGCTCCGTAATGAGTGTCGTCTCTTTTGAAACGCGAAGCGGCACATCGAGGAAATTCGGCACGACGAAAAACAACACAAACAGCGTCACCCCGAAAAGGAGTAACGCCCAAAACAATCGCCGCTGCGTGGTGAGGTCGGCGGAATGGTTTTCCTGAGTGTGGGTCATGGGAAATTATCCTTAATTTATGGCAAATGCGATAAATCAGAGCCGTGACAGTTATTGGAGCGGTTGATCCATTGTGACCGCTCCGTAACCGTCGCGGCCCGGATGGAACTTTGTGTTCTACACTTTCTCAATCGAAGCCGCATTTTTTGACACGCTGCGATATTTTCCTTTTGGAGGGAAAGTTTTGACCTGAGTTGGGGTGTCAAAAACATCGTCAGGGATGTTTTTTACCGCGTCGAGGATGTATTTTACATCCTGTGAGGATGTTTTTTACCGCGTTGAGGATGTATTTTACATCCTTCGGGGATGTTTTTTACATCGTCGAGGACGTTTTTTACATCCTGCGAGGATGTTTTTTATGTCCTGGAGGATGTTTTGAACGTCGGCTGTTCTGTGTTTTATGACCTGCCGACGACGCATTATAACGCGCAGAGGGATTATTCCGGCGGGAAAGTGCAGAATACAGAGAGCAAAGTTCAAAACGCAAAGTTCAAAGTGTTTTTCACTCTGCGTTCTGCTCTCTGCGCTC
>WRMR01000055.1 GCA_009776995.1 Planctomycetaceae bacterium
CGGCGAAATCCAGGGGGTTTTTGCCCCTTGTCTGGACGCGGTTGGCAAAAAACTCGGTGATGTCGAATTCATCGGCGGAGACCTGATTGTCAATACCGCGAACGCGGCGAACGAGATACTGCCCAAAATTACGGAACAGCAGGCCGACGCCGTTCTGGTGATTCATCTTGCGTTCGGCAACGCCGCGCCTTTTGCCGCTTTTGCGTCGTTGGGGTTGCCCGTGGCCATTTTTTCCCAGCCGTTCAGCGGTCACGACTGGATGTACGTCCCGGCGATGCAGCGCAATGGCGCGAAAATCATCATGTCGCCATCCCGCGACGTCGGCGAGATTGAGCGGCTGGCCGCTCTTCTCCGGGTTCCTGCACGCATGAAAAATGCGAGAATCGTCATGGTCGGCAACCCCGGTTGTGCGGCGGGAACACCGGCGGCCTGTGATTACGCCTTGGTCCAGGAAAAATTCGGAACGGAAGTCATCCAGGTCACGCCAAATGAGTTTGTCGAAGTGCACCAATCCATTTCGGACGATGAAGCCGTTGCCGAAGCGGAGGAGCATTGGATCAAACAGGCCAGAGAAATTCGCGAACCGAGCCGCGAGGAGATCATCAAGTCATGCAAGACGTACTTCGCCATGAAGAAATTGATGCTGGATTGCCGGGCAAGGGCTTTGACCATGAAGTGTCTCGGCGGCGTTCCGATTGACGTTCTTGGTTATCCCTGCCTCGGTTTCAGCCGTATTCTTGACGACGGAGCGGTTGGAGCCTGCGAGGCGGACATGGACTCGACGCTCACGATGCTGATGTTCCTCTATGCGACGGGGCTTCCCGGTTTCATCACGGACCCGCTCATGGACCTTTCGACGAATTCCGTGATTCACGCCCACTGCGTTTCGCCGACTAAAATGGACGGCCCGCAGTCCGAACGGCTTCCCTTTGCCATTCGGACGCATCGCGACGACAACAGGGGCGCGTCGCTCAAGGTGTTCATGGACCGTGATATCAGCCGCGAAGTGACGTGGAGCAAGCTGGCGAACAACGACTCGATTCTCGTTTCGACCGGCATCATCCGCGAAGTGTTCGAGTTCGACGACCGCGGCTGCCGGACACAGGTGGTCACGGAAGTCACGAGTAGCACCGCCCGCGAACTGCTCGACAAGTGGGGCGGCAACGTCCTCAGCAACGACATGATGACGCTCCTGCACCGGGTGCTGTTCTACGGCAATCACCTGGACAATTTCAAGGACATCGCCCGCCTGATGGGACTGAAATTCATGATCGAAGGAAAAGACTGGGCGTAACACCGGCGTGATTTTTCGATAAAGGCTTTCGTAGAATTATCATGGTCTTTTCAGCAACAGCCCAAGTGTTAGCGACGGGTTCCACCAACCATCGCGGAACCGGTCACTGACGTTCCTGGTTGCTGTTTTTGAACAACTGTTTTTTTCGTGACTCATAAGCAAACAACCATTTTATTGAAAGACCAACAATGTGCAAAAATCTGATCTCCCTCGTTGCATTATCAGCACTGGTTTTGCTTTTCACAGATCAAAGCTTTACCCAAGAGCAGGAACAGGAAAAGGACAAAGACGGCTTTATCACGATTTTCAACGGCAAAGACCTGACCGGTTGGGAATACAATCCGGAAATTTGGAGCGTCGAAGACGATTGTTTGGTCGGACAATCGCCCGAAGGCAAGCCATATAACAAACAGGACTACATTTACTGGGCGAAAGGTGAGCCTGGTGATTTCGTTCTCAAAGTGAAATATCGTCTGACGGGCAAAGGATCGAATTCCGGTGTTCAAATTCGTAGCGAAAAACGTCCGAATTGGGACTGTTACGGCTATCAAGCCGATATGGAAGAGGCTCCGAATTGGACGGGTTGCCTTTTTCATCATTCGCGTGGTGCTGTTGTCAAACGTGGATTCAAGGGCATGATCACACCCGACGGTCAGGATGAAACAAAACAATTCGCCGATCCGACGGAACTGGCTCAAAAGTACAAAACTGAAGGCGATTGGAACGAATACGAAATCTCTGCCGTTGGTTCCGTGATGACACTGAAAATCAACGGGGAATTGATGTGTGAAGTCGATGATCGGCATGAAACGGCGGCGAAAAAAGGAATCATCGCCTTTCAAATGCATCCCGGTCCGCCGATGAAAGTCGAATTCAAGGACGTCAAAATCAAAATTTTAGACGAAACACCGCAGGCAACAAACACGCTGGATGGGATCAGAATCAGTGACGACAAGACAAAGTTTGTGACGAAGGCAACCGGCACTCCCGTGTTGTTTTGGGGAGCAAACTATGATCGCGACACGAAGATGCGGTTGATGGACGACTATTGGGGGGACGAATGGGAGACCGTTGTCGAGGACTTCGATGAAATGCGGGATATGGGGTTGAATGTCGTTCGCATCCACTTGCAAGTCGGTCGGTTCCTGGACTCCCCCACGCAGGCCAATGTACAAGCACTGGAGCAATTGTTCCAATTGATTCAGGTTGCGGAATCGCGAGGCTTGTATCTCTATGTCACGGGATTGGCGTGTTACAAAAAGCCGAATATACCCGACTGGTACGACACTCTGGACGAAGAAGGCCGCTGGGCGACACAGGCAACATTCTGGAAGCATGTCGCTCGTGTCTGTGCTTCAAGCCCGGCTGTCTTTTGCTATGACCTGATGAACGAACCGCTGGTGCCGGAAGAACAAACCGACGACTGGTTGCCGGCGGGAGGTGCCTTGGAAGGTCTTTATTACGTGCAAAACATCACGCGCACACCGAACGGACGGACGCAGCACGACATTGCGAAAGCATGGATTGACGGTTTGGTCGCGGCGATTCGTTCTGAAGACAAGGACCATTTGATCACCGTGGGAGTCATTCCGTGGGCACTGTATTTTCAGGGTGCCAAGCCGTTGTTCTATGATCCGGCGGTTGCGGAAAACCTGGACTTTGTGAGTGTGCATTTCTACCCGGAAAAACAGGAAGTCGAAAAGGCACTGCAAGCACTCCGTGTTTATGTCATCGGAAAGCCCCTGGTCATTGCCGAGATGTTCCCGATCAAATGCAACATGGAGGAGATGAACGATTTTATCGATGGTTCCAAGTCCGTCACGCAAGGATGGATCAGCTTCTACTGGGGCAAGACCATTGAGGAATACGCTCAAAACCCGTCACCCACGATTGGCGACCTGATGATGAAAGAATGGCTGGAATATTTCAAGTCCAAACAGATGAAATGATTTGGAAGATTGGTATTATGGATGATATTTCTCGCCGGATGCATTGCCTGCCCTGGTAATAAAAAATGGCTGTAATTTTTACTTTACGCACGATGCGATCAATCTTTGCGACGACTCCTTGTACTCGTAACCTGCGAGGTAACATTCCAGCGAACGAATCACACGCAACACGCCATCATCATACTCAAGCAACATCGCCTCCATCTTGCGATATCACGGACTTGCCTTCGTCTGTGCCCTTGCCGAAAATTCCTTCAGTTCCCCGTGAAATCTGTTCCTTCGCATGATGAAAGTCCAGCAGTTTTTCAAAATCGTCATACAACTCGCTCGCGTTGACGTGAATTCAAAAGTTGACCCTAAAATACTCAAGGTGAAACGACTGTAACATGTTGTGTTGAAAAAAAAACTTGATATGTTGTGCCATGCTGTGTTGAAAAATTTGACATATTGCGTGTAACAACTGTAACAAACTCACCGTAAATGCCACAAAGTGAGTCCATCAATGTCCACCGGATGGGGGAAATCTCCATGTCCGGTAGATGAGGGGGCAGGGAATCCCTCCGCCTACTCGACTGGCGAGAAAAAAGATCGTGAACACTTATACCGGTTTCGAAAGAAGAATGACGCCGGGGAAACTCTGAAACCGCAAGAACAGCAACCGGGAACGTCAGTGACCGGTTTTGTAACCTGGCAACGGTCAAATCCGTCGCTGACGCTCCGGGTTGCTGTTTCAAACCTCATCGAACATTTCGCACGGAAAAAAATGAGGTTTTGTCAATCAGAGCCGCAATCGTAAGATTGCATCTCTGAATACAATGACACTGAATGCGATAGCGGCTCCGAATTTGCTACCCTCCGCAACGTTTCATGTATTCGATGCTCTCGATAGTCAGCCGCTCGGGGCCGGGGGAGTAGTCGAAGGTTTCGACCGAGACCCAGCCATCGAATTCGATGTCGTGGAGTGCGGCCATGATCGGCACGAAGTCGAGTTCACCGAAGCCCGGCCCTTGCAGGTTCGGGTCGTTCGCATGAAATGTGACCATCTCTTTGCGGTACTTGCGGATCAAATCCGGGATTGGCTCCGGCTCGGACGTCATCGCCTTGCAGTCGAGGTGTAACGCAATCTGTTGCGGGGCGTCGATCCTTTTCATCAACCCCACGCCTTCTGCGGCAGTCGTGATAAAATCGGTTTCAGCGGGAGTGAGCGGCTCAATGGCCAGCACGATACCGGTTTTTTCGAGCATCGGCACGAGTTGTCCGAGTACGTCACAGGCATAGTCCATCGCCTGTTCCCTGGTGACGCCCGGCAAAAGACTCCGCTGCTGCGGCGAGCCGAGTACCATGTAGGAACCGTGAAAATCGGCGCACAGTTGAATGAGGGCGGCAAAATATTCCGCTGTCTGTTTGCGAACGGTTGCGTCGGGCGAAGTCAGATGAAAGCCCTCGGTTTTAGCCAGCAGCCAGTGCAGACCGGTGATTTGCACGCCCGACTTTTCGGCAACCCGCCGCAACCGCTCACGGCGTTCGGGGGTGATTGTCCGTGCGTCATTGGCAAAGGTGAACGGCGCGACTTCCACACCGCCGTAACCGTGTTCCGCCAAAAAGTCGCACACCCGCTCAAACGACCAGGCTTCGTACAGCTCGTTACACATCGCGTATTTCATTGGTTGTCTTTCTATTCAAAGGACTCTTCTTTTTGATTCGGCGATACAACACAACAGCAATCACAGTCAAAACGAATAAGGGACCAAGCCACCAGATATTCATGAGAATAATTACGAACAACAGAGCAACGGTCAATGTCAATCCGTCCACACCTCGCTCGAATTGAGTTTTTTCGGGACTTTTCCAATTCCACTCCGTGACAGTTGCAAGTTCGGGATGATTCAAAAATTCCACTTTTGTGAACGGTCCGGACACATTTTTTGACATCTTATCGACGATAAAGTATGTCCATTCGGTCAAAGAGACATGGGAATTTCCTGACACAATCAAGTAGTCGAAATCGATCTTTCCTGCCAGCGAATCCTGAAGATACTCCGGCTCCGAGTCTGCTTCCATTATGATAGGATGAAACCGGAAGAATAGCAGGCGTGAATTGAAATCGTATTCCGGCCTTTGCGGATGATACCAAACCCGAATTCGTATCCCGTGAGGATTCGTTGATACGTAGCAGGTATCATTCCGAATTGAAATGTAACAATCGTTGCCAACATTGCGTTTGACATCTCCCCAGCCGCTGGTTGCGCAGACGACCTCCGTACCCAAAATGAAAAGAGCGCAAGGAAGCCAAACGAACCGGAGTCTGTCAATGAATCTCATGGGATTGCTTGAGCAAGTTATTTCTCAAGACCTCCAAACCCACAGGTAGGGCGGTCCCGGCGTGACTGCCGAAAATCGGCATTTGATTGTCTATTGGAATGTGGGTCATATTATGAATGAAACAAAAACGATGCGGTTGAGTCAAGGTTTTTGGTAATTCCTGAGGCGGTCAGAGCCTGACCGCCCTGCCTCGGTAGTGTTGTCGTACTAAAAATTGACCATGTGCCGGAATTTGGCCAGCCGTTCGTCGATGTCCCCGCGGGTAATCTGTTCGAGTTTTTCCGCGCCGAAGCCTTCGACCTGGAAACTGGCAACGATAGTGCCGTACGCAATGGCCTGTTTGATCGTTTCGCTGTCCGCTGTGCCTTGTGAGGCAAGATAGCCCATCATGCCGCCGGCAAAAGTGTCGCCCGCGCCGGTCGGTTCGACAAGATTTTCCGTCGGGAACGCCGGGAACAGGAAAATGTCGTGCCGACTGACGAACATGGCACCGTTTTCGCCTTTTTTGACGATGACAAAACGCGGGCCGAGTTCGAGAATTTTACGGGCTGCGGCCAGTGCGCCGGTTTCGCCGGTGAGTTGTTTTGCTTCGCTGTCGTTGACCATCAGGCCGTCGATTTTTTTCAACAGTTCCAGTAACGAATCGCGTTGCGTGTCAATATAGAAGTTCATTGTGTCCGCCACGACCAAGTCGGCACCTTGCAACTGTTCGATGACGCGAAGGTGTGTTTGCGGCACCCCGTTGGCCAAAAAGACGAATTGCGCCCGTTGTGCGGCCTCGGGCAACTTGGGGTCAAAGTCGGCCAGCACGTTCAATTGCGTTTCGAGCGTGTCGCGGTCGTCCATGTTTTCGTGATAACGTCCGGTCCATCGGAAGGTCTTGCCGCCCGGTCGCACTTCCAGACCGCTCATGTCAACGCCGCGCGACTCAAGTCGGACGGTGTGTTCTTTCCGCCAGTCTTCGCCAACCACCGCGACAAGCTGCACCGGACTGAAAAAACAGGCGGAATAAGAAAAATGCAACGCCGAACCACCCAAAACATCCTCACGACGTTCGGTCGGGGTTTCAATGGTATCATAAGCAACGGACCCAACAACCAAAAGTGACATGCTAACAATCCTTTCTTATCTTCTATTATTGGCGTAACCGTTTATCGTTGTGTTTCACGCCAGGACGCCAGGAATTTACAATCTTTACGTTTTTTGAGTCTGTGCGTGAAACTTCTCCAATTTGCATGATCGAATACATATTTTCAATTCATTGTGACAATCGAGTGTCATGGAGAAACTGTTGAAAAACCGTTTTTGTGTTTGATGGCCAATTCGCAAATCCACAGGCCAATCATCATCCATCTGATTGTAACCGAATGTTTCGCGGAATAAAAGAGTTGTGGATCGTTTTCCCAGGTTTTTCTCATGCAAAAAAACAGATCGTGTTGTCATACCGCCATAGCAAGATCAACCAAAATGCAGTGAACAAATCTCCAAATCCTGTTTCACATCGTCTGTTATGAAACTCAAGGCATTCCACTCAAGACAGGTTATCCCCATTTGGCGATTTCGGACAGATATCAGGAAATAGAAAAATGAAAAAACTTTTTTTTCTCTCTTTCCGATGATGCCGAACCTTACGAAATTCGTTGATAGAATTGATTGAACAGTGGCCAAAAAAGTGTTTGACATGCAAAAGACTCCAGTTACAATCGTGACAGAATCAAGAGTGCAAGTCGGCCTGAAATGCCGTATTTCAGGCACTCGGAGGGTTTGGTAAAACTTTGCGTGTAAGGCAAGTGTCGTGACAAAAAGGTTTTCTTTTGTTTTTTTTTCATGGGTGGCTTAACCTGTTTTTTTGGAATACGTGTTGTGGCAAAATGCGTCAACTCTGCAAATGGCTTGAATAATTGCAACTGAACAGAATGCCAGTATTTGCATGGCCATTCGGGAAGCATTATTGTCATTCATGATTTTTGACAGCCAAGTCGATAGCAAACCTTATTCATCGAGAGTGGACACGTTTGTTTCCCGGTCAAGATACGCAAAATCTTGAATGTTTTTTACAAAAAATTTTTATTCGGTATTATATTCGTGACACTCCTCGGTACGGACATCGAACAAGGCATTCGTGAGGCAATTGTGGGAACTCTGGGACCCATGCGCTGCGAAATGTGGTTGGGAAAAGAAACCAGGATTGATATTCTGGAAACCTGTGTCCAAATCCATGCAGTCAACTCTTTTGCCGCAGACTGGGTTGGCAAAAGCTATCTGTCGGCGATTCAAAACCAATGCCGATCTTTTCTTGCGAACGGTCAACACATTGTCGTCGTTTCGCGGGAACCCAACGGTTTATCCAAAGATCATCCGACGGAATGGGATCATCGAACAACGAAAATGCCGCACGAAACGCCCGCAACCCAACCCCGGTTTGACCCAAAATTATTGACGCAAAAACGCAATAATTCTTGTGGGACACAACGATTTTCCGGCGTTCCTGACTCAATGTCAACCAAGCAGGTTACCTGTAGTTTCCTGGAAGACTCAACAACTGTGACAAGTCACGCCGCCTGCGAAAAGAGAGTGGAATTACCGATTTCTTCGTCGGGAAAAGGCAAAAAAAAATCAGAAGTCTCCCATACTGCGGCAGTTTCGACACCAAAATCTGTTGATGAGAAAAATCTTCCGCCAACGGCTAACAGGCAACCGGTGCAACAACGGAAAAATCGTGCCAAATCAACGACAACAACCTGCCAACGATTGACGCCACAGGAACTGAACGGACAAATCGTTTCCCAGGGCAAAGCCAAATTGGCCGACATGACCTCACTCACCGAATCACGGTCAACCGCAACACAATCATGCCGGAATACGCCATCCGGCATTTCCAACGCGGCGCAGAAGGTTTCGGGCGAGAGAGTCCCGCCCGCGCTGAAACGCGATGAGGCCAATCGCAACGTCGTTGTTGTTTCCGGCGGCACTCAAGGCCGGACGAAGGCAACTCCCAACAACGCGCCGGCATGGGACAGCTTTGTCGTCGGGCCGTCAAACCGCCTGGCAGTCCGGGCTGCTGAACTGGCCATCCATCATGCGGGACAAATCAGTCCGATTTACATTCATGGCCCCACCAGTGTTGGCAAAACGCATTTGCTGGAAATGATCAAATCCGGTGTTCGCCGCAACCCCCAGACCAGGCCGCTCGTGATGATGACCGCCGAGCAGTTTACCTCGTCGTTTATCAGTGATGTTGTGATCTCGAAACAGGGAACGCCGCTGTTCCGCAACAAGTTTCGTGATATTTCGGCTTTGTTGATCGATGATATCCAATTTTTTGCCGGAAAGGAATCGACGCAAACCGAGTTCCTGCGCACAATGGACCAACTCAAATCGCAAGGCGTGCAAATCGTACTCACGGGCGACCGTCCGCTGAACAGTTTGGCCGACCTGCTCAAACCGGAAATCATCGCGCGGCTCGAAGCCGGGATGGACTGCGAAATCAAACCCGCCGACCATGGGATGCTGCTTGCCATTTTCAAACAAATGGCTGTTTCGCGAAACCTTACGTTATCCGATGAGGTGTGCGAATACGTCGTTTCGCATCTGACGACACACGCCCGGCAGTTGTCCGGCGCGATCAACCGACTGCACGCAACCCTGCTCACGACCCATCGACCGATCACGCGAGAGACGGTCGAAACGATTCTTGAAGACGTTATCCGCAACAATCGCCGTCCCGTGCGGTTGCAGGACATCGAGAAAGCGGTTTGTGAGACGATGCAACTGAACGGTCAATTGTTACAATCAAAATCACGTGCGAAACAGGTGACACAACCCCGCATGTTGGCCATGTGGCTTGCCCGCAAATATACGCGGTCGGCACTGTCAGAAATCGGCAAATACTTTGGCAACCGCAGCCACAGCACGGTCGTCGCCGCGCAAAAAAAAGTCGATCAGTGGCTCCGGGAATCACCCGACTTTGGCCTGGCCGACTCACCGCTGACCCTTGCCGAAGCTGTTCGAAAAGTCGAACGACGGCTGCAAGCACATTAAGAAAGAACCGGGAAGAAATCCGAGTCGCAATCATAAGATTGCGAGTTGTACTATACTGTCCCGCGCCAATGATGTGGTATGGATCGCGAATACATGCGTGGAAAAGTGGAATGATGTGGCGGTTTCCCAGTGATGTAAACATCGCGACATGAGCTGGACCGAATCCGGTGTCCCCGCCATCGCAACTTACGCCGAAAATGCCAAACAAAAATCAAATCTCCTGCCTGCATGGCACGCCCGTTCCTGAACATTTGGAAATTTCTCGAAATCGTCCCCCGCGTTTTCTTCGGGGGTGTTTTCCAGGATGGAATTTCTGCTATAATTGTCGTGAGTATGGCGGTTTAGCTCAGTTGGTTAGAGCAGCGGAATCATAATCCGCGTGTCCGGGGTTCGAGTCCCTGAACCGCTATTTTGGGGTTCGCAGGAAATGGTCGTAGATTGCAAAACACCGCAATTTACGGCATTTTTGTTTTTCGATTCATTTATCTGCATGCCATTTCCGGCGTGTGCAGCTACCGATTCTGCAGTGCGTTTTTCTGTGCTACGCAATGGTTCAAAGGATTTACGTTTTCCACCCGGATACCAATGCTATTGTTTTCTGTCGCTTTTGCAAAATGGGTCTCTGTAACTTGCCTATAATGTGTATTCGCAATTTGTTCCGTATGCCCCAACCACCCCGCACAAACTTTGGACGGAAAAATGTCTTGCAATTCTGTAGCGCAACTGGCACACATATTGTGAAAAGGTTTCTTCCAAAGGACGATGCAGGCACATGCGGCCAATTTCTTAATCCAAGAACCCATTGATTTTTTATCGCTGATTTATGGAAAAATTCTGTCTTCATTTTCGATAGTATTTTCAAAAAACGCTTCGTCAAAATACTTCCGTAGTGGCAAGTTTGGCAAATCAAAAATCGGGACAAAGCGTTTGGCCTTCCCCTTCCGCTCTGTTTTTGGGGAGTGGACAATGAACCGTCCGGTTTCCCAGTTGACCTCACTCCACCGCAATCCGACCATTTCGGACGGAATACCTATTGAAGCGTCAAGCCTAAAAGTTGATGTTGACTGAGTTTACAAACATTCTGGACTTTGTTAATTAAAGTACTGGAAAACTAAAATTATTACCTTTTTGATCAACATCAAGTTTTAGCATTGACAGACCACTAGGGAAAACCCCCGGCTTTGCCGGGGGATAATTACTCATAACAAATGGCAATCATCAAATCCTAATCATCTTGAAAATCTTATGAAAGTCCCGGTTAAAATGCAATACTTTCTCCGGGTATGATGTAGGGATATTTGCCTTCGGCATCGCGTTGGACGGGGGCTTTGCTTTCGAATGTCAGCGTGTCAATGTCGGGACACAATGTCAGTTCGGAGTTGACAACCTGATCCCAAGTGACAATTTGCCCCGAGTTCAACGCCGCACGACCAAGCAGTGAGGCGAAGTTGGCCTCGGCGGCGCGGTGACCTTCGTTGTACGGCTTGTCGTTGCAAATCGCGTCGAAGAACAGGTCCATTTCCACCTGATAGGGATTCGGTTCCGTTCCGGGAAACGCCCAAGTCAGGCTCTCGCTGCGCATCGTGTTGTCGGAGTACAGCCGCGTTTTCGCCTGGCCGAGATTGTCCATCAACACTGCCGAGCCTTTTGTGCCATGTGCGAAATCGCTGTACATGTCGAAACAATTGTTACAATACCGTCCGTGTGAGGTCAAGTGTGTGCCGTCGGCAAAGGTATATTCGTGATAATAGGTGTCATACGCCTGACCCTGCAACGGTCTGCTCCGACCGCCCATCGCGATACAGGAAACCGGCCAGGCACCCTTGGTCCAGCAGGCAACGTCGATGTTGTGGATGCAATAGTCGATGAAAATGTTGCCGCCCGCCCAGTCAAAGCCGTGGAAATGCCGCACCTGATATTCGATGTCATTTTCGTCCGGTCGCGGCGGTGCAGGCAGGTAATAAGGGCCGTGCATACGGAAACCGCGCAGGTGGATCAGGTCGCCGATGGCCCCGTCGTGAATACGAGCAATGGCCTCTTGCCTCGCTTTGCAATGACGCCACATAAGACCACAGGCAATTTTGACGTTCGTTTCATCGGCCAGTTTTGCCGCCGCCTGGATGCGTCGCGTACCGGGCGAATCGGTGGCGAAAGGTTTTTCCATGAAAACGTGAACGCCTTTTTTGACGGCGTATTCCACATGTGTCGGACGGAAACCGGGACAGGTGCCTAACAGGACGGCATCGCCCTTGTCGAGACAGTCGATGGCTTTTTTGAAGCCGTCAAATCCGGTGAAACGTCGTTCCTTGGGGAGATCGACACGGCCGGGCGAATTCGCGAACTGTGCCGCCAGAGCTTCGGCACTGGGTGTCATGCGATCATCGAACACATCGGAAATGGCCACGAGCGAAAGCGGGGCTTTGGTCGAAAGGGCGTTGACGGCCGCACCGCGACCACGACCACCGGCACCGACCAGCGCAACTTTGATCGTGCTGTTTTCCGCAGCATGAACCCGTAGCGGCGACAATGCCGCTCCTGTGGCCAAACCGGCAACAAGGCCGGAAGTTTTCAAAAAATTCCGACGCGTTGTCGGTGACGAAGTGAATGATGGATGTGATGTTTGGGAAATGAAATCGGACATGATTCTGCCTCCGGGTTGTGATGGGGGTGATGGGGTCAAGGAATGTTTTCTCAATTATACCGCAAACCAGGAGCAGAGGAAAGAAACAGAGCCGAAATTTTATGATTGCGACATTGTTACGCAATCTTGCGATTGCGACTCCCGGGTTGGGGGGGATATGGCAAGGCTTTTAGCAAAAAATGCCAAATATCAGCAGGTCACCTCTGAAAATCTCCTGCATTCCCTTGTGTTTTTATTTTTTCCTCTCGACAAACTGCTCAATGTCGTTAAAATATTTTTCGTGTGATGTGACGCTCTTCAGCACCATCCTTTCGTCAGACGATCATGGCCAAAATCAAAGGACAATTCGGATTCTTCGATCTCGAAACGCAACTCGGCAAAATTTACGAGATCAGCAATTTTCTTCCCCAGCTCAACACGCTCGTCGATGGGGAAATTTTTCGTGAGTAACTCAACAAGGTTCGCGAAAAAGAACGCAAGTCCAACGCCGGTCGGGCTGGCCTTTGACGCACTTTGGTTTCAAAGATCACGTTGTGGCGGACGGGGAATTCAAGCTTATTCGGGGTTATGGCATGACCGGCGCGGCGACGCATGACAATGTGACGTACCTGGACACGATGCCGGAAGAGCCTGCCTGGCCGGGTCAGGAAGCATTCGCGGAATCGGTATATGCCGGCAAGGATTTCCTCCGGCGTGTTGTGTTGATCAATGACGTTTGTTTGAATCTTCCTGGCTTTCGCAGATTTCGTGAGTTCGCTCATAAACCCTCCATGAATGGGAAAATGAGCAGTTGAGCAAATCTTCAAGTATCAGCTTACACCAATTCAATAATTTCATGCGTTAGCCCTGCCTCATCCCTCACCCCTGACACTACCAATGACCGATCCACAACAAATCCTCGACGCGATACCGCACCGAGCCCCGTTCCTTTTTGTCGATGAAATCGTGCGTTGGGACGAGAACGGGATCGTCTGCAAAAAGACCTTTGACGGCCAAGAGTTTTTCTTTGCGGGGCATTATCCACACTATCCGCTCACGCCGGGCGTGATTCTGTGCGAAGCGGCGATGCAGGCGGGAGCGATTTTCCTGTCGAAATTTTTCAGGGAAACGCACGACGCTTCGGAAAGAATGACCGGGCGGTCACAGCGTGACCGCCGGAGTGTGCCGGTTGTTGGGCGGATGAACGACGTCAAGTTCCGCCAGATGGTTCGTCCCGGCGACGAAGTGTTGATGCAGGTCACGTTGACCGACCGGATGAAAGACGTGTTTTTCATGAAAGCCAAAGTGACCACCGACGGCCAAGTGGCCGTAACGTTTAATTTTGCCTGCAAGATGGTCGCAGAAGGGGTGAGTGGCCAGTTGTAAATATGGAGTGCAGAGTGCAAAGTGGCAGGGCGGTCACGCCAATACCGCCCCTACTTTTCAACCATACACAACTTTTGAGGATAACTCATCAAAATACTAGCTTGATTCCGTAATATCTCCTGCGAACAAGGTATCAGATAATCTTTAGCGGTTATCTGAATACCTTGTACGCCTTTTAAATTTTTATCGAGGTTAAGATTCAATGAAACGCTCAGATAAACGAATTGTAATAACTTTCCTTGTTTTTATGACAGTATGGCTGGTTTTTGCCATGATATATGATATTAAAAATGGAAATATCGTTGAAAGTGTTAGTTTTAAGGAACAAATTCAGAAACCACATACTTTACCAGGGTTTCTAGGAACTGAAATGCCTTTCTTAGAGCAAGCGATGCCATTTTATAATACAATATTTTACCTTCTTACATTTCTAAAATCTTTTACCGTTGTTCTTTTCCTTTACGGTACAATTACATGGATTATCTTGCCTGCTGCAACATATTACTCCGCAATATTCTTTTTAATGGGGAGCGACAAATTATTGGTTGAAGCTAGTAAAGTAGAAAATGACTTGTACCTCCGTAACAAAAAAATATTTTATGCAATACTATTTTTATTATCAGGAATTGTAATCGGGTACTATGGGACAGTTTATACAACTATGCCTCTTGTCGAAATCGTTATGTCACAATCAGGTCGATGAATTTACTCAACTGCACTCTGCATTCTGCATTCTGCACTTTCTCCCCCGCATAATCCCTCTGCGCGTTAAAACTTGTCGTCCGGGCATCAGAAATTGCGGGGCGGGCGAAAAAATCCGCGCACGGGGGATACTCACGGAAGCTATGGCGTTTTGTCAAGATCATCGGTGTGTTTTGTTTATTGCCGGCAGCGTAACAACACGAGCCGCCGGCGTAACAACTTTTACCATCGGCGTAACAAGTGTATGCCGGTAACGCAACAACAATATCACCGGAGGTTATTAGAAGATCATCGAGGGATCGTCGAAAGACGCC
>WRMR01000056.1 GCA_009776995.1 Planctomycetaceae bacterium
CCATTGCTTCCGCTCCACTTGCTGGCTCAACAGAACCCGGCAAGCCATCGAAAATTGCTGTAATCGCTGATTTTACAATTGTAAGTCGTTAAAATATAAATAGTTATGCGCAGTTAATACAGTAGAACTAAGTAAAATCCAGGATTTGCGGTCTCTGTTACCGGTGGGTGAGTGGATACCGAGTGCGTTGGGAAATCGGATATGTCTGGATAGTCGATATGACTCTCAAGTGATTATCGGAACTTTGGCAGGCTTTGCATCTCTTTTTGCCGGAGGTGCTATAGCTGGATATGCCGGTTATAAATGCCACCTGTGTGACGAATTGCTCTACGGATTCTTGGTCAAGGAAAACTGGTATGGAACCGTTATAGAAAATTTGCTCGGCCCATTATAGTGTTGCATTGAGTCAGTTTTCGGAAGTTTGCGATTCCAAGAATCGCAAACTTATTCATCATTAATATCAACGTCCTTTATTTTGCCGTCTCTTGTTGCATTCTCTCTTGTTGTATCCGCTCATATAACTCACGCCTTTGTTGTTGTAGTCTGGCCCGTTCTTCGCTACCCCTAGAATGTCTTCTGATTTCTCTTTCGAGATCGAAATCTGCGCCTTTTTCTTCTAAAATTTCAATCAATTTCAGATACGACGGAGTTTGAACATCTTGCCGTATAAGGGCAACCACGATATGCGCGAGATAATCGGGACTCTCACGGCTCGCAATCAGCCAGTCCGCTCCTGCTTCGACAAGCATGAGTGCCTGATCATAGCTACCGTTGCTCACGGCAAGCATCAAAGGAGTCATTCCTTCATCATTGACTTGATTAAGATCGACTCCGGAATCGATTAATAATTGGAGTTTTTTTATTGAATCGACTCTCCCCATGATTAAATGTGCAAGTGATTTATGAGCATTTTGGCTACTTTGAGAGATATAGTTTGGATTCCCCCCATTTTTCATTACAGCTTCAAAATAGGGAAAGGCAACTAAAGCGGCATATTCAGTGATAGATATGTCAAATTCTCTTAGCCACCCAAAGTCACTTGTTATTTGTACATTCGGATCGGCTCCGTGTTCGAGCAGTTTTGTGAAGATCACCAAGTGTGTGACATCAAACTCTTTTTCACTCCACTTTTCAAGAAACCCAGGTTTATTTCGATTGGATTGTGAAGGAGGTTTATTCCAGGGACGCCCCTGAACGAACGCCCAAAGTAGAGGAGTCATATTTCCTTTTCCCTTGGCGTTGACATCCGCTCCTTCACCAATCAGTTTTTCAATAAGCACAAGGTCTCTTTTCCGAATGGCCTGACAAAGAGCAATGACTTTTGGATCGTCAAAAAAATCTTCCGCTTTCCAATCGGGCCTTTGGTAGAGGCTTTGACTGTGTTCGATTTGCGCAATCCTACTACGTATCGCGTCCGAAAGTATGGTAGCATTCTTCTTGTCTTCGTCTGAGCAACCGATTGCCATAATTAAAGCGACAACAGCACAAAGCACCATGAATATCAACAGTTTGTTTTTCGCGTTAAACATCGTAAGGGTCTCCGGGAAAAGTTTTGAGTGTAAAATATTCCTGCTTTCCATCCGCCTTGTGCATACACCTTCTGCTCGGTGCTGTCAACACGTCTTTGCGAGGCGGAACCACCCTAGCAGATACAAAATTTATTCAGTTCCATAATGCCCAAAGCCCTTGGTACGCCGCATGAACTGGACGGAGACCAAGATAGCAATGTTATTGTGAGTGCTGCCGCACTTATGGCTGCCCGTGCATTATCCGTGGTCCCGCCATTAGCTGTCGTTGTAGGAGCGGCGGGGGCTGTTCTTAAGGGCTATGCTGGTTATCTATGTCACAAGACGGACAGACTATTGTATGGCTTTCTTGTAAAAGAAAACTGGCATGGCGGTTTTGAGGAAAATTTACTCAAAGAGCCTCCGATATTTCCTCTTTAATGATGTTCATTAGGTTCCCTACGAAGGAATGCTCATGAGATAGCGTATAGCTTTCCTCGCCTTAGCCTTCTCTCCTCACCGGGGAGAGAGGGCGTTATTTTATCCATGTACCGATTTTGGAGCCGTTTCATCGCTTTACTTCTCTGCATCCTGCTGTTTTTTCAATTGCTGTCTCTGCTCATATCGTTCATGTCTTTTCTCTATTAGTTGCGCAAGTTCTTTTTTATTTTTTTCCCTGATTTCTGTGCGTACAAACGTTTCGGACTTTTCCAACTCAAATTTGATGTCTCTTCGAGCTTCGTCAAAATCCGCACCTTTTTCCTCTAAAATTTCAATCAATTTTTGATAAGACTCATCTACTCCTGCTGGTTGCCTGTCTAAAAGCATATATGAAACAGTCCTGATGGTATTAGGTACTATCATTTCCCAGTCCGCTCCTGCCTCGACAAGCATGATTGCAGGATCGTAACTGTTGTAGGATACGGCACGCATCAAAGGAGTCATCCCCCAATCATCACGTTGATTCAGATCAGCTCCAGCACCAATTAATAGTTGGAGTTTTTTCGATGAATCAGTTCCACTCACCACGACTAAATGCACAAGTGTAGATTGCTTATCGTCTTTAGAAACCCAGTGCGGATTGCCCCCATTTTTCATCACGGCTTCAAAATAAGGAAATGCTAAGTGAACAACCGTTTCTGTGATTGGTGTGCCAGGTTGAGCATCCGTCCCAAAAAAATTAGTTGTAGGTTGCACATTCGGATCGGCTCCATGTTCGAGTAGCTTTGTAAAAATAGCCAAATGTACGGCATCAAACTCTTCCGCAGCCCACTTTTCGGTAAAGCCGGGTTGATTCCGCTGGGCTGGTGTGGGCGGTTGATTCCAGGGACGGCCCTGAACGAACGCCCAAAGAAGAGGAGTCATATTTCCTTTTCCCTTGGCGTTGACATCCCCACCTTCGCCAATCAATCTGTCAATAAGTGCAAGGTCTCTTTTCCTGATGGCCTGGCAAAGAGCGATGACTTTTGGATCGTCAAAGTAGTCTTCCGCTTTCCAATCGTGTCTTTGGTAGAGGCTTTGACTGTGTTCTATTTGCGCAATCCCACTACGTATCGCATCCGAAAGTATGGCAGCATTCCGCTTGTCTTCGTCTGAGCAGCCGCCAATCATAATTGAAGTGGCAACAACACCGGCCAACAGAATTTTCTCCAGTTGTTTGTTTTTCGTATTGAACATCGGCGGTTCTCCTGAAAATTTGAAATATGGCATCCCAATTCTAGTGAAAAGGGATGATTGATAATTTGGCAATGGAGACGAAATTGTGTTTCAACAAGGCATTTGCCGGAAAGGGCAGGAATAACTCGGAACGTTGGAAACAAAGCCAAAGGTCATCCTTGACGTAACGTATTGACCTGCCGACCCTTGCCGGGTACAATACAGTGTATGCAGATACACAAAAAAACCATTTCGATCTCTGCGAGAAAAGAAATTATTACAAAACGAAATATGCGAAAAGAGTCGCACATCAAAATGGGCGGCTCGGAAAATGGGCGTCAGTGTTGGTAGGGGTGGTTGGTTCCTCATTTGTCGGGGATAGAACAGTTCGTGGAGAATCACACCTTTCATCTTTCGCTGTCTCCGGACTGGAGTTTTCATCTTGCCGATGATCTGTGGGGCAAACAAAAACCATGTCTTTTTGTGCCGCTTCTATTCTAACAATCCCAAATCTATTTAGCCATCCCATACCTCCAAGCGTACAAAAAGAAGAAAAAAACGACAGTAGCATTATGACAGCACTAAGCAACAAGATAACATGCCGAAATGATGTATCTTTGACAACAAAATCGAAAGTGACACATGCAAGCAATGTACTTATGATTAATAGTTGCAGGAAAGGACAAAGGAGCATGCATATGTAAAAATACGTCGACAAGTTTTTGGGCAGAAAAAAGACTCCAATTCCTACCAGAAGTATCGTAATCCAAAAGAACGAAATGAGAACAACAGCAGAAAAAGACAGATCAAAATATGCTATTGCATAATTCTGAAATACGAGATTTGCGATAGACGATATAGGAATGACAAGTAAATAGATGCAAAATAGTAAATAAATTTTATTCTTATACTTATTAAACTTTTTGAAAAATGATAACATAATTATATTCCTTTTGGAAAGATACAACTGTTTGTGTCGCCCTGGACATGAAAATTTGTCAGCACCGATCAGCCGAAAGCAAGGAAGCTGGCGATATTCGCCCATTTTGGCACATCACCTAATTCTTCTGTTGTTATTAGCATTTATCCAAATTTTTATCAAAAAATCAAAGCGTAAGTTTCATATATATCCCTACCAATTGAAATTTCCGGTGAGCGCGTCCGTTTACCCTTTGGGAAAACGGACTCCCGTGAACGGTTACGAAAATCACTCTATTCCGCACTCCCAAACGCTCTTTCGACGACCTCGGTTTTCGGCGGTTTTGTCATGAGGCTGACGATTGGCACGACGATGAACGGCACGAGCATCGCGATGCTGGCGAAGACGGTGCTGAACGCGTTGGCGCGCGGCAAGTCGTAAAAATACAAACAGCCGAAAAACAGGCCGTTCGAGAGAATCAGGCCGGTCACCATGCCGGCGTAGGCTCCCGCCTTGGTCGTGCGTTTCCAGAAAAGCCCGTACAGAAACGGTGCCATGAACGAACCGGCAACGGCACCCCAGGAGACCGACATCAGCGTGATAATCCAGGTGACTTGGCTGATCGTCACGACGAACGAGGCCATGATGAACACGGCACTGAGGACGCGCATCAGAAGGAGCATCCGCGATTGCGTCGCGTTCGGGTTGAGGTAGCCTTTGTAAAGGTCGATTGTCACCGCCGAAGCCGAAACGAGCACCAGCGAGGTCAGCGTCGAAATGGACGCCGAGAGCACAAGCAGCAGGATGAGTGCCAGCATGGACTGCGGCAATTTCGTCGTCAGCAGGGTGGGAACGAGGCTTTCCATGTTGATTTTTTCCGCACCCTTGGGCAGCAGCAGGTCTTTTTCCAACAGCGGACACATCGTTCCGACGAAATACGCCGAACACACCACGAAGAGCGCAAAAACCGTCGTGACGATTGCGCCGCGGAGGATTTGCCGCTCGTCCCTGATCGCGTAATATTTGTGAACCATCTGCGGCATTCCCCAGACGCCGAAGGAGGTCATGAACACAAGTCCCGGCAGAATCCAAACGGAAAGCGGCGGCTTGATCACAAGCGGGTCGGCGGGGTCAAGCGTCATGCGTTCGGCACGGATGCTGTTGATGCTTTCGAGGACGTTGGCCACGCCGCCGAACCGGGACACGAGAAACGTGACCATGAGAATTGCGCCGACGAACATAATCATGCCCTGCAAAAAATCGACCCGCGCGACCGCCTTGTAGCCGCCGATCATGATATAGACCGACGCGAACACGGTGATAATCAGCAGTGCCAGCCAGAACGGAATTTCGAACGTGCTTTCGAACAGGTAGGACAAACCCTGAAAAATCGACGCGGAATACGGAATCATAAACGCGAAAATGATGAGGGCGGAAAACGCTTTCATTTTTTGCGAATCGTAGCGGGTTCCGAAAAATTCGGGCATGGTCATGGAGTTGAGGTTGTGGGACATGCGCCGCGTCTGTTTGCCCAGGACGACCCAGGCGAGGAAGCCGCCGAGAAAGGTGTTGCCGAGGGCGATCCAGAGGACGTTCAGTCCGTATTGCCAGCCGAGGCGTCCGGCGAAGCCGATAAACGCCGCCGCGCTGAAATAGGTCGTGCCGTAGGAAATCGCGAGCAGCCAGGGGCCGAGCGTCTTGCCGCCGAGAAAGTAATCGCCGACCGTGGAGGTCTGCCGCAACCCCCAGCAGGCGATGCCGAGAATGAGGAGAAAAAATACGGCCGTCAGAACAAATGGTGCTGTCAGCATGGGTCTTTCATGGGGTGAGGGGGAATGGCGGCGGAAGGCGAAAACAACGACTGCCCGCATTTTACACGATCCCGAGCCGGAATGAAAGAGAGGACTGTCAATGAGTGGCTAGTGGCTAGTGACGAGTGGCTAGTGGCGAGTAGTGAGTGGCGAGGCTTTCGCCGGAAATTAGCCGGCAAGGAATATTGAATTGTTCCGTAGGGACAGTATGTTGGTAGAAACTGGGAGTGACCACTCGCCACTCATCACTCGTCACTCGCCACTCATCACTCCCCGGCGGGGTTGCGCAAGATGACGTCTGGCAGTTCCGTTGGTTGGGCGGCGTCAATGGTGACCGTTTTTGCCGGGCTGTCATTGACCACTCGCCACTCATCACTACTGAATGGCTGTGGGGTTTTGCCATCTGGCAGTACGGGAACAGGGGCGAAAGCAGGATAGCCGATGCTGGCATAATACCGGTACTCGCCTGAAGGAAGGTAAAGCGAGAACCGGCCATCAGCGTCGGTGGTTGTTGTGCGGGTATCGGACATGAAATGGCCGGCATCTGTTTTGAAGATTCGTCGAAATAAAACAGGAAATTCTTTCGCCGGGGAGCCGTCGGGGTAACGCACAACGCCCGTCACGGGTTTGGCGGGGATCAACGTGAGATCGTGTTCCGCTTTCCACAATCTTTCGCCTGTGTCATCGAAGAGAGCCGGCTCGGTCACAAAGGGCTGTTGTTCGCCGTTTTCCGAAAACATTTCCGCATAACACATCATCACAGTGCCGGCTGTGTCACCACGAAATATCAACCCTGGTCCTGATGTACATTTTCCGTTTTCGTCCGTCGTACTTGAAGACCGGGCAGTCGGAGTGATTTCACCGTAAGGACTGTTCGACTTCGAAGCGACGACGTAATGCACCGTCGCGTTGCGCGCCGGAGTGCCATCGGGCATGAAGACCGTTCCTGCGAAGAAAACGGTTCGCAACGGCATTTCTTTCACTTTCGGCGGCACAATTTTCGCCGTGACGCAGAGCATGATTTCCCTGCCGGCTTCACCATCGTCCGATTTCATCGTCAAACCGCCGACGAACAACGGCACATTTTCCTGCAACGCGGCCAGTGTACTGCACTGAAACGTTTTGGCGTCCCTGTTACCGTCAACATCGCGTTTCACCGTGATTGCGGCAAGTATCCTGTCGCCTGTGATTCGTGGGATGACTTCAACCATCAGGTTTTTTTCGAGCGAACCGACAAAAACCACGGCCATTTGGTCGTTGAGTGTCGTGATTTGCGGACGGTTCAGAATCGATATCTTCCCCTCCTTTTGAAGAATGTCGAACAAAGTATGGATGGATTCACTCGAGGCGGTGAAAACAAAACCCTTGACTTCATCCTCGTCGTTGGTGTTCTCCAAAAGCAGTTGTGTCATGTTATTGTCGGAGTTGCTGATTTCAGCAATAATCATATTGAAGATGACTTGCGGCTCGTCCAATTCAACGGGATCAGGCGGAGCCGGTGATGGAGGCATTACGGCGACAGTTCCTGCGGGCGTTGGCGGGACGGAAATTCCAAACTGCGAATGCGGGCGCAACCCTTCCGGGGCAATCTCCGTCTCGGAAACGCCTTCCATTTCGACGAGAACATCCCCAACGTCAATGACTTCACCCGGTTCGGTCACGAGAAACGACGGAATTTCGAGCGATACCGTGCGGTCAACCTCAAGCGTTCCTTTCTTGAAAATGGCAAGGAAACTCTCCTTGTATTCCCCGCCGACGGACAGACCCAAACAGTGTCGCATCTGATTGCCCGAAACGGTCACGAAATGGCCGTCGTTGTCCGTATGGACACCGACACAATTGATGCCGATGTTATGAGATTTTTCACCGTCATCGAAATACTGCCGAAAATTTCCCCGGGCACCGACAACCGGCCGGCCGGTTGCCTTGTCGAGGAGCCGGCCTTTGATCTGTGCCGCTTTCGGGAGTGTCAGCGTGACCACATCATCGGGCAGTTCAGGATCAATCCACGTGACAATCCCGTATTTCCCGCCGTTCGCGCTGATACTGACAATATCGCCGCGCGGCGAGGGGAAAATGTCAAACGTGTCTTTGTCTGTTTCCCGACACAACAGATCAACAGGAACGAAAAGATACGAATTGTCTTCCAAAAGCCCGATCCGGCTCATGGTGGCCACATTCAGCGGCGTACCGTCCTCGCAGGCGATTTTGATTGTTCGCTCTCGCGGCAATTGAAAATCGACAACCAGTTCCTTGTCTTTCTCTGTCAGCGTGACTTCGCGGACATCTTCATCACGCCAAAGATCACTGACGTCGAAGCGGTATTGTCCCGGCAAGAGGGAATAACGAAACTCGCCATGATCGTCTGTTGTCAGCATGGAGTAGCTGAAATGCAATACTTCTCCGTTCAACCGATCGCAGATGGCGAATAGGGACAATGTTTTGTCGTCGGCGGGACGACCATCGGCAAACGTGATTTTCCCGCGAACAGGTATTCCCCGGTGGAAACGGAGGTCGTACTGACCTGGCGATTGTTCGGCGGTCACGGTTCGCGTGATGATCTCCGATGCGTAACCTTCAATGGAATTGGCTTTGAGAATCACCGTGGAACCAATCGGAATTTCTTTGGAGTAATTGCCGTTATCGTCCAGTGTGAGGCTGGAATCATAGCCTTTGAAACCGTCCGGCGTCCATTCAGGGTAATCGCAACTGATCTCGATGCTGAAAAGATTGCCGCCGTATTTGGTATACGCCTTGCTGTCTTTCAGTTTCATGCCGTTGGGCAGGATGACTTTCCCGCGAATCATGACGGTCTTGTTGACGTCAAATGACCCGGCGGCGTCAGGCGTTTCCTGTTTTTCATCGGGTTTCGTCCGTGTGGCTTCCCTTGCAATCGGCGAGAACATTCCCGCGAGGGCGGTCAGCGTACAGGCGGTCAGCACGAGCAGCAACGCGGCGGCACGACCAAGCGGTTTGCGAACGCGCTCCGGGTCGAGGATCGCACGGATGCGCGATTCGATCGGGTGCGTTTGGGCCATCGTGACCGCGCAACCGGGCAATTGTAACGACGTTTGCCGGAACGATTGGGAAAGGTCGAGCAGCACCGAAGCGTAATTTTCCGGGTCTTCCCGATGCGACAGCACGGCGTCGTCGCAGGCGAACTCCCGCTCCCGGCGAATGTGCATCGCGAGCAGCCAGGCCAGAGGGTGCCACCAATACAGCGCGAGCGTCATGCGCGTCAGCAGTTGCCAGAACACGTCGTGCCGGGTGATGTGCGCCAGTTCGTGCATGAACACCAGCCGCAACCGGTCGGCCTCTTCCTGCCGCATCGACGCCGGAAGAAATACAACGGGGCGAACGATTCCCGCAGTCAACGGCACGTGAATCTGATCGCCCGACAGTGCCGGAACCTCGCGGCGAACACGGAATTTGCGGCACAATTCCGCAGGCACAACACCGCGTGTCGGCTCGAACGCGGCGGAGTTTCTCGCCATGTTCCGCATCGTCACCATCGACGCGATGAGCATCGCAAGCCGAATCGCCGTGCCGCACAACAATATCATCACCGCTCCCAGGCTGATTCTGTGAACGACTGTTGGGAGCGGAGACAGGGCGGTGACATCATGACCGTCCGGCTGGGGCGATTCGCGTTCGATCCGGTCACTGTGTTGCACATCGTTCCCGGTTGCCATTGGAAAAACAGGGATTGGACTGGCAAGCGGCACCGTCTCTGTCATCATATCGGCAATGGCGTCGAACTGTGGCGTTGTGATTGGTTCCGCAGGCGTGACCGGCACGGGGGACTGCACAGGCTCCGGCGTTGCCGGTTGTGATGCCGGCGGCGAAATCACCGGCAGAAACGGGATCGCAAGCGGCAGCATGAGCAGGGCGATCATCACACTGCACAGGCAGGTGTGCCGCGCCGCCGCACTCGTCCGGCGCAACAAGGGTGTAAGTAAAACGGCCAAAAGCAGGATCGCCGTCGAACCGATCAGAATTTGAATGAGATATGTCAGCATGGTTATGGTCCTTTTCAGTTCAAAGTGCAAAGTTCAAAGTTCAAAGTGCAAAGGTCAGAGGTCTCTATTCACGGGTTAATTTTTTTACCACGAAGGCACGAAGAAGAATGATCAGCAGATTCTACAGATGACCACAGATATTCTTTCTAAAAAAACATCTGCGAACATCTGCGTTATTTGTTGATGAAAAAAACTTCGTGGTCCTTCGTGATCTTCGTGGTGAAAAATGACCATGAACGTGTACGTTCAGAGTTCAAAGTGTTTTTTACTTTGCACTTTGAACTTTGAACTCTGCGCTTTCATTGATGAGTGTTTGCAAGCGGCGGTAATCGTCTTCGGTCAGTTGGTCGCCGGCCACGTCGAGCAGCGTTGCGACGACTTCGGTGACGTTTCCGCCGAAAAGCGTTTCGACCAGATTCCGCACGAGATGTTTTTGCGTCTTGGTTTTCGACGCGACCGGACTGTAAAGGTAACGTCCCTTCTGCTGCCGGAACGTGAGGTAGCCTTTGTCCGAAAGCGTGTTGAGAATCGCCCGAATCGTATTGTACGTCGGCGGGTCGGGGATCACGCCGCGCACGTCGCTGACCGTGGCCTCCTCAAACCGATAGACCGCTTCCATCACCTGCCGCTCCCGCGGGGCAAGTGCCTCCAGATTGGTCATGGGTTGCCTCCTTTTTTCTTCTTTTTTCTCGCAGAGGGCGCAAAGGGATTCTATTTCCACCGTATTCTCTGCTTTTCTGCGCACTTCGCAGTCTCTGCGTGAAGTCCAATTTTAATGACACCAAATTGCGATTTTTATCGCATTGTGAGAATTGTAGCAATTCGGAATGGTGACGTCAAGAGGCATTGGGAAGTTTTTATGTAGGGAAAATCACACCGACTTTTCCGATTATTTCAAGTTTTCCGGCAATTTGTCCGATTCACTGTACTGAAAGGCAGTGTCCTTTAGTACAGGATTGCCTTATTGCTTGTGAACATTGCCGCTTTTGGCTTTTCGCGACTGTTTTCTTATCCGATAGCGAGGTTGACGTGTCCAAGACACTTCCCCACAAGACAATATTGATATTCGGCGTGATTTTCTGTTTCGCCGTATTGATTGTCGTTACAGGTTGCTCGTCAAACCAGAAGAAACGCGGGATCGTTTTCCGAGGCGATTGGGCATTCGAGATCAACCGCACTCCGTGGGTCGGACATCCCGGCAACACCGACATCTCGGGCGAGGAAAATGGGGGAAATAGCGAAAACAAGCAAGGAAAATCCTTATGCAACAAGGAAAAAAAGTCCAGTCTGAGTGACACGCTCTTGGGACCGCTCGCTTCACTGAAAAGCAAATGCCGTTGCAAGGATTGCGTCGCGGCCGGCGGCGGCAACATCAATATCACCAGTTACAATCCGACCATTGCCAATACATTTCCGAATCCGGTGCCCGGTGCGTATCCGGGAGCCATCCCACAGGGTTCATTATCACTCCCCCCCGGGGCGATTGTCGTACCGGCCGGCGTACTCATGCCGAACGGTACGCTTTTGCCCCACCATCTGTTTTATTCGCAATTCAACACAGTCAACATGACAGGCAGCCCCGGCGTCAATCCGGCGACCGGCCAGTCGATACAACAGCTTCAGCAACCCCTTCAACAGCCCCAGCTCCAACAGCAAGGTCAAGTCACGATGGTTCCGGGCGGCACATCGGCAACAACGACGCCAACGGATCCAATCATGCCGCCATCGGAGCAGGGTGTGCCGGCGGAACAGTATCCTGCGGGAACAGCGACGCAGCAGGGCATTCCCGTGCAACCGCCGCAAATGCAATCGCCGCAACCTCAAACACCGACTCTGGCACCGCCGCAGCCTTCCACGCAAAACGGCATGATCCTTTCGCAAGGAACCGTGCCTGGACCTGTGTTGCAGGGTCAATACGGTGTGACGCCGCAAGGTACACCGCAGACGCTCACACCGGAAACCTATTCTGTCATGGCGCAAAACGGCTTGACGCAAAACGCATTGATGCAAAGTCCCAGCGCACCGAATCCCATGTTGATCAACCCGGCCTCCGCGCAGGTTGTTCCCGGAATGAGCATGACCGGAACGCAGTCGCCGGGTTATCCGCCAATCGGCTATGCCCCGTCGGGTTACTCGCCGGGTTACGCACAGCAGATTTCCGCGCCGCCCCTTGCCGGGCCGCTCGGACCGGTGCCGGCGCAACAACCGTCGCTCGCCGCGCGAGGGAGTTCGCAAGGAAAAACGTCCGGTGCGACGGCCGACGCCGAGGACGACGAGGAACCGGCGGTGCCGCGACATGCCACCGCCATGCCGTATCCCCGTCATTTCCCGGTCCCGACGCGGCCGGTTTATCAAAGAAATATGGGTATGGCACCCGGTTACGCCGCCGTGCAGCCGCCGATGACTTCGCCCTCCATGACGCAAAATTCCGCATTTCAGGGCATAACACAGGCATTTCAAGGCATGATGCCGCAGAAACAAATCAGTCAGGCCGCCGCACAGCAGGAACAGCAGATGATGCTGGAACGTCAGCGGCAAGCTCTCATCATGCAGCAGAACGCCGCCGTAGCGCAATCGGCCTCACGTCAGACGGGCAGAGTCACTCCGTTGCAACGTCCCCCGGTGATTGCGGAAGGCGACGATGACGAAGAACACGTCGCCCCGTTGCCGCCAACATCAAACATTTTGCTTGCCAATCACCAGACCGCCATCCTTCAGCCGCCCCCGCCGCGAGTCAGTCAGGTGACACAGACCGCCGCAACGCCCACCACCAAAAAATCGCGCTAAGCACGCATCAAGATCAAATCACTATATCCCAAGTTTTTAATGTAACAAAGCACTAGGGTATTGCAAAGTCAAACACGTTGTCATCTTTATTTGCGGTCACCTCGGCTTTGAAAGGCGTTGACGAAAAATTACCATACTGTAAAGGAAGAAGCTGTACGGTTTTCTCATCTTTGACCTTCTCATCACCCGCCTCCCCTGCCACGGTAATATAAGATTTTCCATCCCACTCGGTTTTAGTCTTCGATACAGTCACCCGATATTCGCCAGGCTTCGTTCCTGAAGCGTCGTTTCCGGTGGAGGTTGTCAACACAAACTTTCCATTTTCATCCGTTCTGCCGCCGGCACTTTCACCGGTTCCGCTGTTGGGAATAAAAATGACTCTTGCTCCTTCGAGCGGTTGTCCGCCTTGCGTGACTGTTCCGGTGATGAAAACATTACCGTCACTTTTTTTCCCGCAACCTGCCAGAATCACCAATGACAGGAGTAGCAATGTACTTACGATATATTTCATAGGAATCTTCCTTATTAATCCTTTGGGTGAAAACGGGGAAACCCTGTTGAATTCCCCCGTTTCTTTGTGGCAAGCTACTAGAATTTACAGGCTTCCCTGGTCACCGCCGGCAGCGGATCCCAAAGCACCCCAAACGCCATAAGTTGATGGACCGGTATAGTCATGCGGTGATCCGTTATAACCTCTGTCTTGTCCCAGGAGTAAAGCTTGATTTCCGACACTTATGCTATCGCTGGCAAAGTTCACGGAACCATCTCCTAATCCCACATTGACGCCGCCGGTATGATAGCTACTGGCGGCCATACCTGCCCACTGCTCATCGTTTGTTCGGCAAGAGACACTGTTGGGCGGCACGAATGTCGCAAACGATGTATAGGGCAGTCTTGAATCACCCCACCGGTGCCCCTTGTTTCCCCAAAAACCTGCAGCAGTGATGTTTCCGTCAAGCTTCAACACTCCATCCGAGCTACGGTGCGAAGTGCAATCAAGCGGTGTCACAAACGTGGAATAACTTGTACCATAAGGTATTCGAAAAGCAGAGTCTCCATTCACGACTCCTGTTTTGACGTTCATATCGGCACCACCGCGGCCAATGGTCAGTTCCGAGAAAACAACCGTATTGCTGGTCCCATCCGACATGGAATTTAATCCTGTCTTTCCTCGAAGACGGTAGTGCCTGAACGCACCACGCATGTTCCAGTCCCAGGCAGGTACGGCATCACCCAGACAGACCGCATAATTTGTCGGCTTGCCTTCATTTTCGCCGCCACGGCCATTTTGAGTGTCCGAAGGACAGACGAATGCGGCAACTCTTGTTGTAAACGGATTCTTGACAACCCGATCGCCGTTTCCATCTCTGAGGAGAGTGCTGTCATCCCAATTGCGGATTCCAGGCTCTGGCACCCAATCCCGACCGTTTCCCGTGCCTACATTTGCCAATCCAAGCGACAACTGGGAAGCAATCAATTCGCGAAGTGCCCCTTGTTCGATAAAAGGGAGCAAGGACACATGAACACTATACACATCGGTGCCATCCAATCGGCGGCCGGGAACATCGTTATCTGCTCCTGTCGAGAACCCCGTGGTCCAAAGGGGATCCCAAGCAAAACCTGGAAGGCGTTTGTGTGCATCATGGAATGTATGCAATGCCAATGATATCTGTTTCAGATTATTGGTACATTGCATTCGGCGTGCAGCTTCACGCGCGGCCTGAACGGCCGGTAACAGAAGGGCGATCAAAATTCCGATGATCGCGATGACGACGAGAAGTTCAACGAGCGTAAAAGCCCGTAAATAGCCCCCCCCCCCCCCCCTCACAATTCAAAAACTTTTTTTTTTTTTTCTTTTCATCTTTAAGGTCAAACACCAGTAA
>WRMR01000057.1 GCA_009776995.1 Planctomycetaceae bacterium
TCATGATTTGCTCCGTTTTGAGGTGGTTTTGGGTGGTTTTGACAAACCTGACTACACCCATTACGGAAAAAATTCGCGTTTGTGCCGTGTTTTTTTAATATTTAATCAACAATGCCGTTCTTATACGGACACGGTTTCGGAGAATGTGCCTTGCGACGGGACGTAACCCACGTCGTCTCCTTCCGGCAGGGACACTTTTCCGCCCGGGTTCGATTTGAAATGCTTTGTGATAATGTCGAGTCCCTGAGCCGTTTTGGAAATCGAAGACACCGCCTCCGAAGCATTCGTGACCGTTTGCGTGTTGGCGTCCGCCGTCGTGCTGATTTGATTGACCGAATCGGTCACATTTCCCAGGTTTTGCGTCTGTTGGACGGATTCCTCCGAAATCGCGGAAACGATTTGACTGACCTGTTCGACCTGTTCAATGATCTGGTCGAGCGACCTTGACGTATCGTGAGCGACGCTGCTTCCCAATTCCACCTGACGAATCGACTCTTCAATCAGACCGGCGGTTTCACGGGCGGCTTTGGCACTTCGCGACGCGAGGTTGCGGACTTCCTCCGCCACCACGGCAAAGCCTTTGCCATGCTGACCGGCGCGGGCGGCTTCCACGGCGGCATTCAATGCCAACAGATTCGTTTGGAACGCAATATCGTCGATCACGCGGATAATATTCCTGATTTCATCCGAACTCCTGGTGATGGCGTCCATCGATTGCACCATCCGCTCCATCATTTCACGTCCCGCACTCGAACCGTTCTTGGCCGACATGGTTAATGTTTCCGCATTTCTCGCCTTTGCGGCATTCTGTTCCGTTTGCGCGTTGAGCGAACGAACCGATTCCGCAATTTCCTTGAGCCGGCTGGCACTCTGTGACGTGTTCTCGACAAGAGCCTGATTCGTTTGGGAAAGACTGTTCCCTTCCGTGTAAACCGACTCGGCGAGAGAACTCAAATCCTTGAGTGATTCATAAAGGCCGCGCCGCATCCGAATCAACGCCATTCCCAGCGAATCGTGTTCCGAATTGAGCGGCACCCATGTCGTCAGGTCGCCGTTGGCAATGGCAAGAGCGACTTCGGTTTTGGCTTTCAATGAAGTTTTCAGGTCTTGAAAGGCGTTGGCCAGAACGCCGATTTCATCGTTTGATCGGACGTCAAGTTCAATCCCTAGGTTTCCACTTGCCAAATTTTGGGCGGCAACCGTCATTGTTCGAATCGGATTGACGATCGCACGGGTGATCGCGAAGAGTACCATGCCAAAAACCAATAATCCTATCATCGTGATGGAAAGATTGGTCCACACGTTTTGCCGAATGACCGCCGCATGGTGTTCCATGGGAATACCGGCAAAGATCATTCCGATCGCTCTTTCATCCCCGTCATTGTGAATGGGCGAATAGAAGACCTTCATCCGGGTGCCGACCACTAAGGTTTCGCCGGTTTCATCCATCATTTTGCCGGCCACGTTGTCGTAAATCACGGGGTTGTTCAGCTTGGTTCCAACGGCCCGCTCTCCGGAACCATCTTGTTTTTTGACCGTCGTCGCAATCCGTTCGTCGTCGTTAAAAGTCGTGCATTCGACACTGTAACGCTTTTTGATCTGATCGACCCAGTCGTCGGTGTCCATCCGAAATCCACCGGTCACCAAACCCAGGAGGTTGCCATCGGCATCAAAGACTGGCGAAGCGGTGCGAATGGCCATACGGATATTCGGTGTGGATTCGAAATAGGTGCAACTCTTTTTCGACTCCATCGCCCCGCAGACACTGCGCAATTCACGTTGGCTGTCTCCAAACTGTTCCGGGCGGCCGGTTCGATAAATCACACACCCTTCCGAATCGAGGATAGTGATAAACGTGCATCTTCGGCACGAGTTCATGGAGGCAAGAATTTCAACGATTTTGTCACGATCCTTTTCCCTGATTGCTTCCGCCATGGCACCCTGTTTGGAAAGCCCCTCGACTTGGTCAGCGGCAAGAGTCTTCAGCAGATCAATCTCGTGCTTGATATTTTTGGAAATGCTCTGAATTTCCGCATCCAGGGTTTCCAACGAATAAGATCGAAAGCTGATGGTACTGACCAACAAGGTTACGAAAACCAAAAGAATGGTCGTCAAAATTACCGGGACCAGAATTTTCGCTTGAATACTTCTTCGCTTGGAGAAGCTCATGAATGCCCTTTCGTGGATTCTATGGATTTGGAATGAACAACGATGGATTGTTCATGTTCGATGATTATCCGAAAAACACGGTCGTTACTCAGAGTTTAGATTACGAATCCCGGAAAGTAATATCAAACGAGAAAATCCAACCGACGAAAGAGGTGCTTGCGATGGAATTTTGATGATTATACCGATAATGCCGAAATGTTCGGATGGGTGAAATTCATAAGTCCGGTGAGATGAGGGGCGGTGCCCTCCCGCCTACTCGGCTGGGGAATTTTGATTGTGCTACCGTACTAAGGAGCCTCGCCGAAAACACTTGTGCATTTTCATCAGAGCCGTGAGAGTTATCGAGCGGAATAACCGCTCTGTTACCGTCGCGGCTCTGATTGACCGAACAACTGATTTTGCCGTGAGTCCTAACTTGCGGGACGGCCACCAATCAAAACGGTCGGCTTGCCGGAAACGAGGGGATGCTCCACGGATGTTTGGGTGTCCGGCACTGCAACGGGACAGCCTGCGATCAGAACCGTCGGTTCGCCGGAAAACAACGCGAGGGCGTCATCGGCGGCTTGACCTGCAATGGCAGCAGGCTGGCCTTCCATTAAAACGGTCGGTTCAGCAGGTGTGATGGCGGATTTTCTGATTTCCAGCATAATTGGATTCATCCTTGATCGGCTTTTCTGGGAAGTTTAGCGGATTTTTCATGCCGGGCAAAGACCAATTTCATGACCTCTCCTGCGTCAACATCGAGGGAACGTCGGGCTGAAGGGATAATTTCGGCGCAACCGCCGTGACGTCAGGGTGATTCGTCTCACTGTAGCACCAAATATTCATCCGATGGGTCGTGTCTTAGCATTCTTGAGACAGGAACGGTTTCTGGTAAAATCAAAGTGATGGTTTTGATTCCAGAAAACTCGATTTGAGAGTAAGATGTGGTGTGGCAGATGGCCTTGGCGTATTTTGGCGGCGGTTGTTTTTGGGGGCTCGAAGCCTGTTTTCGTGCCGTACCGGGAGTGCATGATGTAACCGTTGGTTATATGGGAGGTTGCGTTCCCAATCCGACATACTCCGAAGTCTGTTCCGATTGTACCGGCCATGCCGAAGTCGTTCGCGTTGAGTTTGACGACACCGTGATTTCCTACGGCCAACTGTTGGACGTGTTTTGGGACTGTCACGATCCCACAACCTTCAACTGCCAGGGAACGGATTTTGGTACGCAATACCGTTCTGTTATCTTCTATTGCAATGATGAACAGGAACGACTGGCAAGAAAGAAAAAACAGTCTCTTGACAATTCAGGGAAATATTTCAAAGAAATTGTAACACATATCCTGCCTTTCTGCGAGTTTTATGCGGCGGAAGAATATCACCAACGTTATTTCGAGAAAAACCCGGAAAAACAGGCTTGTCACTTTCGACCCCCAAAGGAGCATTCGCTGTGAGTATTGAGGCCGCAAAAAATCGCAACGATTTTCCAACTCATGCCCTCACCTTGCACGCTCCGTGAGCCTGGGCCGTTGTGCATGGGATCAAAACGGTTGAAAATCGCGAGTGGACAACCAAACCAACCCAAGACCGTGTGAGCCGATGCGACATGTCGGGAATTTTCAACTCTGGCCTGTTCGACTGCCACCGGAGAGTTTCCGCTTTTTCGATGCGAGTTGACCACCAATTGCTTTTCGCAACACAGATTGATTGACGAAAATTGTTTCTTCCGAACACATTTTCTGAAATAGCACTCGATTTTCGATCAATTGGGACGTGATGATTGTCACAAATCGAGTCACAAATGTGACAATTGTCCACTCAATCTGAAACGGCCTGTCCCGTATACATAATTATTATCACAAAAATCGTTGCAACTGCCAAGTTTTCGGCATTTCGGAAAAAATTCGATTTATTCTGAAAAAATCAAGCGGGTTGTTAACTTACAACCTATGATAACTATGAAACTGTCGGCGATCAAGCGTTTGTCGAAACGCCGCAACGACAACCAGGAAACCCAGCCATTCAGGAGTGATTTTCATGCCAGAAACCAATAAAGTCAATCCGCTCGAACTCAATCAACTCAATACGGCGATCGAAACCCTTGCGGAAGAAAGCGAGGACACGCTTCGCAATATGTACCTGACCTTCCGCCTCGGGAACGAAGATTACGGTATCGAAATCCGCTATGTCACTGAAATCGTGGGAATGCAAAAAATCACCGAAGTTCCCGATATGCCGTCATTTGTCAAAGGCGTCGTCAACCTCCGCGGCCAGGTGATTCCCGTACTCGACATGCGATTGCGTTTCAATATGGAACCGCGCGAATATGACGAGCGGACTTGTATCGTCGTGGTCAATATCAACGTTTCTCAAGTGGGGTTGGTTGTCGATACGGTCAACGAAGTGCGCAATATCAACGACGACCAGATTTCGCCTCCTCCGCGAACGGCCGGTGCGGCAAGTGCCCAGTACATTCAGGGCATGGGCAAAGTCGGCGATGAAGTCATCATCCTGCTTGAAGGCCAGCGTCTGCTGTTCGAACAGGAAGTGACCGCATTGAGTTTTTAAGGGTGTAACTGTACCAAGATAACAAGCAAACAGCGGCGACGAGGTCGCTGAACATGGTGTTTGCCTCCTGAAAAAACGGCACGTCCCGACTCGTCGTCAGGCGTGCCGTTTTCGTTGGAGTCATTTCGTAAAGGGCTGTGTCCAGGCGGTGCTGACGTTCGGCGTTAAACCGGCGTGAATCTCCTTCGGCTGATCGGAACTGATAATCGCACGAACGTAAAGATCATCCTCATTTAACCGGTAACTCGCTTCGATTCCGTCAACGGACAACAGTTCAATCCCAATCTCTTTTGAGAATGACCAGCCTTTTCTTGCCGGATTTTTCTCCGTTTTTTCCATTTCAAACGGCTCAACAGTCTGGTCGAATTCTTTCTTTGTGCCGATAAATTGAATGCGATAGTTCACACCGGCAACGGGCTTGACCCTGACGGAAAGCGTTCCGGTCTTCCTGTCAAAAGCGATGTCTTCCATTTCCACGCCGTTGGAGGTATAAAAATCCCCCTGACGCAAGGCATGAATGATACAATCCGGTTCCAGTTTCTCCGCCCGAACGACCACCCAGCTTTGGCCCGGATTGTCGCCTCGGTCACGGAAATTCGTGTAATCGTGGGTGTCGTCCGTTCCAAAACCGAACATCAAGGGATAGCCCTTGACAATGCGAAACGCCGTGACAATATCCCAGAGCGATTCCCGGTTCCAAAAACGATCCGATTCGTCATACCCTTCCGACGGGCCGCCGTTGGCGCAGAGGAATTCATACATCCGCGTATCTTTGGCGTTGACCATACTGAGGGGGTCAATATCATAGTAAGGCCAAATCGGATGATTCAGCAAAAAATCGGAGATATGCCCGTGATCTTCCCCGTTTTTCCTGACGGCCCGCGCGTTTTTGTCGATGGCCTCCGCTAGGGTTTCCCCCAAATGAAACGGGATCGTTTCGGTCACGTTCATCGCAATCCCGTGTAACGTGACGCCATTGGTCGAGCTGTTCATCTCATGGCCGGGAATCATCAGGAACCGTCCGGGGATGTCGAGTTTCTCCTTCAACTCATGCACTGTGAGCAAACGGATTTGCTTTCTACCGTCCACTTCCCTGGTTTCCGCCGGTCCGTATTTTTCGATGTATTTTTCGTAAAGCGGAATCCAGTGACCCTCGCCGACGTTGATCCATCGCTGCGGATTGATCTGCAACTCGGTGTGGTCGGAAAGGATGACGAAATGGTAACCGTTCTCTTTGTACCAATCGACCGCTTGTTCAGGATAAACGTTTCCGTCACTCCAAAAGGAGTGCATGTGAACGTTGCCGCGATACCAGTTGGCCCGGGCATTTTCTTGCGAGAATCCGTTGGAACCCGTGAATGCCAAAATGACCGTGACGTACAACATCGCCGTGAGAAACTGCTTCATTTCAAATCTCCTCTTCAATGAGTTTTCGGGAATTCAAGCAGGAGAGCGTTTATCGCCTGTTTTGCTGGATTTTCTGGGGGGTGGTATCGATTTCGCCTTCAAGTTTGATTTCGATAGTCTTGGTTCCTTTGTCCGGAATCGTGATCTCGATGCCGGAAGTTGCCGGGTCTTTATACTTTCGCGGCAGGTAGTCAATTGACGTTCGGTCGTCTTTGAATTTAGGATCATTCCCTTCCGTTCCTTCCACGATTCCGCCGCCAGTTGCTTCGGTTTTATTGACCATCACACGGTATGTTCCCGGAAACGCACCATCGCCTGGAAGTAACGTCATCAGGGTGAATTTTCCTGACGCGTCTGTCGTTGCCGATGCTGCTCTGTTGTCAGGCGGACTTCCCGGGACGGGTCCAAACAGGATCGTCGCACCTTCGACAGGAACCCCGTTGAGTGTTAAAGTTCCTGATGCTTTAACCAGTCCGGCCAAACGCGGTGTTCGGTTGCACCCGCACAAGATTATGCCCAAAATCGCAAAATAGCAAAATAACTTCTTCATGATTTGACTTGAGAGAAAAAGAACAATCCACAGACATCGCCCATTGCACCGATTTTTGAACAATTTAGTGCAATGGACAAAAACATCCCGAAAACACCCGCGATCAGAATGAGACAGATTGCCCGGAATTCATGGCACCAAGATTTCCCCACGGCCCGAATTTTGAGGCACCAGTACAGTTCACGTAACTGCCTGCCCCGCTCAGATAACCGAACCATTGGGTCAGGTCGCCGTCATGAATCGTATCACTGACAAAGTGGATTGAACCATCTCCCGCCGCACAGTTGACTCCGCCGGTATGATTGCTTGTTGGCGGAAGAATGGAAGCCCAAGTCCCGATTGCGCCGTTATCCGTCCAGGAACAGGAAGCCCCATTCGGAGCGATGATTGTATGGAAATAGCCGTTATTGTACTTATAGTAAGCAAAATTGGTGCCTTGCCCGCCGGTCGGTTCAGGCCATGAATACGAATTACCGCCGGTGCGAGTTTCCTTGCATTCGATGGGGTATTTATTCCATGTATCAAAACCCCTTCCGGCAACGCCCCCTTTGAGAGAATTGAGAATCTGCGTTCCATCTCCGGGGCTGGCAATTCGTTCACTCAGAATCATCGTGTTGGATAAACCATCTGTGACCGAGGCAAAGTTGTACCGCGAGCACTGTCCCCAAGACTCTCCGGCCCATCGTGGGTCAGTGATCCTGCCCATACCGAACGGAGTGCGAATATTGCCGGCTTTTCCGTAGTCATATGCGACGTAGTCCGCTTCGGAAAAACAGTAGTTGGTGGGAACAAAAGCACCTGTTGTATGACCAGTTGGTGTATAACCGCTGCCGGAATTACCGTCTGACGGACATAGCAACGTGCTGATGATTCCTTTCCACCAGGCATGATCGTGATAGGGGCTATGATCGGGGTCAATCGCGTCGCGTGCCGTAATTTCCGAATAGCGTGCTGTTTGTTCAACAAAGGGAAGCAAGGGAACAAAAGCTGTGCGGTTACAATAGGCACCGTTACCGCCTCCGGGAAACCCCTTACTGGCATCGTGATACGTGTGGATGGCCAATGCCCACTGTTTCAGATGATTTGTGCATTGCATGCGTCTGGCCGCTTCACGAGCGGCTTGAACAGCGGGGAGAAGAAGTGCGATCAAAATTCCAATGATCGCGATGACGACAAGAAGCTCAACCAGAGTGAAGGCTCTTATGTTGATGTTGCCCCCCCCCCCCATCTTAACATTTCTCAAGTGTTTCATTGGATTTTCTCCTGGAGTTTCATTAGCAAACAAGTCAACCTAACACAATAAATACAATTATACGAGTTGCCATCAGCATTTTCAAGTGGCAAATGGACAATTTTTAAAGAAAAAATAATGGCTGTTCCCCGAATCCGGGTTGATAGACTCCATCACAATGATTTTCAACGCGAAACACACCAAATACCGCGAAACAAACGAAAAAAACTGCCCACATTGGCATCGCTACTCGAGTAATTCCAAATAATTCGACTCAAGAGTTACGAAAACTCTTGATTATGAAATGCCCGTGCCTTTCATTGCTTCGATGGGTTCGTATGAAACAAGAGCCCCGGTCGGACAAACTTCGTAAATGTCATGTGCCACATCCGGCGGAATATCATCCCATGAGCCGGGGGCAGGCGAAACCGTCGTCTGTTCGGCGCGATGGTGCATCGTCAAACAACCTTGCGACACGCCAATACAACGATGGCAAAGGATACACTTGCCTGCGTCGTAAATGACGTGCTTCGCGATGACTTTTTCAGGAAACGTCATGGCGTTTTTCACTTTTTTCGCCTGATATTCGCGGACAAGATCGAAAAACCGGCATTTCCCTTTCGCGGAACACGTCCCACATCGAAAATCATGGCGGTACAGCATCAGCGATAGCGCTTCCCTGCGAAACTCGCGGACACGCTGTCCCTGCGTTTCATAAACATGGCCGCGTTCGACCCACTGTTCGCAACTTGCGACGAAGCGACCAAGCGTGTCATCCCACACGGCACACACCATGCAGTGCGCGTTGTCACTGACGCCCTTGAAGTGGCAAAGCGTCGGGATATCCCAGCCGTGTTCCGTTGCGTAATCCAACAACGTGCGTTCCGAAATGTAAGAATAGTGGTTGCCGTCGATAAGAAGATCGTGACTTTCAATGGTCATGATTTTTGTATCTCTTCGGAAGGTTTTCTTGTTTCAGTTCGAGCATTTCATTCAATGTGTCTATTCTCTCAAAAACCCGTATTCATAAACTTTCGGTTGAATCTTTGCGGCCAGTTTTTTCAGCAACGCGCGTAACTCCGAGTCCAGTTCATTGAACCGTTCATCGACAGCTTTTGTTTTCATCCGCTCCATTGCGCTCGCAGATGTTCTGCGGCAGCCGCAAATCGTGTTCGCTCTTGACCTGCGAGAACTTCCTGTAAGAAAAAAGAGTCGTTTATTTTACCATGAAGATTGTTCCGGTCGTGGTTGTTCGATTTTGCTTCATGCAAAGACGAGTCACATTATCAACGAATATACACAAAAATTTTGGACATGCCAATGGTATTCATTTTGATCACAAACGTTCCGTCAACAACATGCCGCTGATGTTCTCGCGAACTTGTGGCAGCGTCATCATCGGTGCGCTTTTTTTTGATTCAACAATTCAACGGTCAAGAACCACAACGTCAACAAACTCTGCGCGACATGATGATGCCAACCAATCCAATTGCGAACTTGATAATCGGCCAAACCGCATTCACTTTTCGCGCGGCGGAAACTTTCTTCCATGCGATACGCTTGCTTGATCACGCGCTTTGTACTGCTGCGACCGCGCATGAAGATGTTCAATGTACGGCGAAACGAACTCATCAAATCTCGTGTTTTTTTCGCGCGAAGATGTGCCATGTCGTACCGGATTGCGAAATTGTAAAAACCAGTCCATTCACACACAAATACAAGAAAATGATTACTTTTCTGAAACCGTCAACACGGCCTTGCGGAGAGAAAAATGATCGTTGCCTGAAAAAACCAGGTACAATGTCTTTCCGTCCGCACTCATCCATTTCGTCGGAAAACAGGCCAGGTCGCCCGGACCAACGTCCCATTTTTCAGTATAGTACACCGTTGACCACGGCCCCCACGGTTCCGGGGCTTCAAAAATCCCCAAACCGCCGAGATATCGCGTGTCACTGCCACCGTCTGCGGAAATCTGCTGCCACCACAAATATCGGCCAATTCCGGCATTGTAACTGATGCTCGAACGGCGGCATTGTTGCGGATTGGTCAACACGGGCCGCCTTTGGCGCACATCGTTTGTCCAAAGCGGATTTCCACCGGCGTCAAGCCCGTGATAAAATTCGTAAGCGTTCTTGTCCATCAGCTTGTCTTTCGGCGCACGCATCAGAATAAAATGATCCGACACTTCGTAAGCACCGGGGTTGTCATGGCTCACCATGTAAACACAGCCGTCCCTGGCTCCTTGATAATTCCGGCCATAATTGACAAAGGCAATATGCCCGAACTCCTCAAACCGCCAGTCGCACCATGTCCAGGTTTTTTGCCCGTCATGGGAACGGGCAAGGCGGGACTGCGATCCTTTTCGGTCGGCATTACGCACCCATAAGTAGATGCCGTCGTCGATGGCAAGCAGACCGCTTGCCTTTTCACCGCCGGCACCTGAGCCGTAATTTTCGCCGTCCGATCGGATATTCACACAAGAGAAATCCTCCGGGTCACCCATGATTTTCGCAAAACCCATACCGAGCTTTTGAGGCAAACCCGGCTCGAAACCGTAACCATCGCCATACGCGGTGTGGATACAATCGTCCTGTGCCCAAGTGACCGGCCAGTTGTCGCTGCCGTCACGCATCGTCCCGCCGGTTGCCAGGCGGACGATCGTGCTTGCGGGTGCCCACGTAATATCCGTAATCTTTTCGCTTCGCGGACAGGGGGCGGGATCGCCCATTGCTTTCGCCAGAGGTGCGCCGATGTATGTGTCAATCACGTTTTCAGCATAACGTCCCTGTTCGATATTGGCACTGCCGAACCGGACGATGACCAGGTTTCGCAACGGCGAGAAAATCATCACCTGATCCTGCGCCCCGGAAGCCATCGCGGTATCCCACGGCAGGGAAGGCCAGGGTTGTTTTCCGATGATGTCGCAATTCAGCCAGAACCCGCCGGAACAAGTGGAAGGCGTTCCCGAATGTTTCAGGACGTTTTGCACCACCCTGGCGTCGATCAGTTGTTCGCCGTTCCAGTTTCCCCGGTTGACCAACAGCCGCCCCACAGACGCCATGGCACGCGCTGAGACACTGCCGCCACCCCAGGTTGCAACACAGGGAAACCCGTCGGAATCAAAGGTTTTGCCGTACCCCACGTTCCATTCTTCACGCGGAATGCCCATTTTTTTTATCAGCCGTTCCCACAAGTAAGTGCGAATGTCTTGATATCCGGTGTCCTTGACGGCAACGGTGACGGCATAGTTGAGCATACCGATGCCGGGATTGCTGTATTGAATCCCGGTGCCCGGTGGAAACATCACCGGCGTTTCGTTCCGCGCGATCAGGAAGGGGTTACGTTCCTGCCGCCAAAAGTCGCCCTTCCAGCCGGGCAACGTGTATTGGTTCGTGCCTGGTTCGGTCGAGTCGTCAAGTCCCGACGTGTGCGCACCAAGCATACGGATGGTGATTTTGGATTTTAACGGATCGTTCTTCCACTGTGGGATGTATTGGCACGCAAGGTCGTCCGGGTCGATCAAACCATCGTGCATGGCGAGCATGAGCGACAAGCCGCCCATGATGCCCTTCGCGGCGGACGCGGTGCCGTGCGGCTTGTACCTGTCCCAATCCGGGGCATACCGCTCATACACGATTTTGTCTTTGTAAACAATCATATAGACTTGCGTGTCCCGCCGGAACAATTCGTCCGCATGTTCCTGAAGCACGGCGGCGTCAAGCTCCATGCTTTCGGGGTCGGCCGTTGGAAAGTCGAAATGTTGCGGTTGCGCGGAGGCAAGTGTTGCCGTGACGAACAGCAGAAGGGTTGTTATCCATCGTTTTTGCATGGTGCGTGTGATGTCAAAAGGGTGAATGGTTTTTCATGGGGCTCCTGACCGTGGTGCTACTCCGGGTTAATGGACTTATTCGGAAACTCAATAGATTTCTGCCCAAACTACCCATGTTGTTGATTTTTGGAAAAATGGGCAATTACATTTCTGGGTTTCCGAACAAGTCTAATGGACATTATCACTTCAGGACGAAGGCAAGGGTTCATCCGCGAATCCGCAATGCTCACCCTCCCGTCAATTCCTGATACCTCACCATCAGCTTTGCAGCAATACCCGCTTCGGTTGCGTCCTTGCCGAAACCGTACAGCTTCATCACCGCGCGGTCGAGGGCTTGGTGGGCTTTCACCAGTTTTGGGTGAAACGGCATGGAGTTTTCACCGTACATGTCGGCAAGCGTACTGTCAGGGTAAGATGCCCGCGCGTTGAGCACATCCTGTGCCAGTTTTTCAATCTCCGTTATTTGCGAGTCTGATACTTCCGGCCAGGGAAAATTGTTGTAAACGACTGCTCCAGAATACCGATACCGCAATTCAAGACGTCCGCAAACCGCCCGCATCCATGCCATGTGAACACTTGAAGTTAAAACGCCGAAATGATACAAAGTGGCATCAGGAATAATCATGTTGGCATTACCGGAAATCGTATCTTTATCCATATAGCCAATCGGGATATATTTTCGTTTTTCCGATGATGTGCTGGGAATCAGAAGGTAGTCTGTTTCCGGGTGCGAGATAAAGAAAAACAGATGTGGCGTTTCCGCTTTTTCAACGGTTGGTTTTGCGGTGCTGGCAAGCCGAAAAGCCCGTACTTGTTCGAGTCGTGCCAGGAGAGAAGGACATTTCTTTACGTCGGAAAAGGGAATATCTTTCAACCAAAAGCAAAAACGTTCATTACCATTGATAAATTCGTCCGCACCAATGTAACGTCGTATCAGTTTTTCTGCTTGCGGCTCTTTGATGAGCAAGGCGTCTTTTTCATCCGGTGTGAGTAATAAATGACCGCCATCAGTGGGCTTATTGCCCAAAAACATGATCGGCACCTCACACAAGGGTCTGCTCCGGCTGGCAATCAGCACGTTCGGCGCGTCAACAAGATATGCGTTAATGTTGGTTGCGGCAATCTTTGTGCCATCGCTGTCATAAACGGTTTTTGGCGAATTGTGTTGATGTGTGCTAAACCCGATAATCACACAATGCACTGCCGCCTTGCCTTTGGCTTCATTGCTCCACTTGAAGGTGCGATAAGCAAAATCAATATGCACCCTGTATTCGTTGAACAACTTGCCCCACAACGGTGCAACCTGTTCGCCTTGCGTAATGCTGTTGGTCGAGAGAAAGGCAACCCGGATCGGCGTATCTTGAATGTATGCTGCCGCCCGATGATACCACGCCCCGACATAATCAATACTGTTGGACAGTTTGATTTTTCCAAAAATCTCCACGGCCTCGGCTTTTTGTCTGGGAATCATCATCGACGCCCCCACATAGGGCGGATTGCCTAAAATGTACGACAACTCCTCCTTTGCCACAATATTTTCCCAGTCAATTCGCAAGGCGTTGCCATGCACGATGGTCGCACTTTGCGACAACGGCAGACGAATAAAATACTGACCAAGCTCCTTCGATGCCAGGCGGTTCATCAGATGGTCAATCAACCACATGCCCGTGCGCGCAACCTCGCAAGGAAAATCCAAAATTTCAAGACCGTAAAATTGTTCGACGTTCACCTTGAGCAACAGGGAGATATCAAGAACCTTCTGTTGAGCCTTTTTCATTCTTGACTTTTTAATTCGGACAACTTCAATCTCCAACAGCCGTAATTCCCGATAGGCAATCATCAAAAAATTGCCGCAACCACAGGCCGGGTCAAGGAATTTCAGCCTCGCGATTTTTTCATGAAAATCATCGAGCCGCCGCTTGTCGTTTTTCACCCGCGCCAGTTCCGACCGCAAATCGTCCATGAACAGCGGGTTGATCAGCTTCAAAATATTGTCCTCACCCGTGTAATGCGCGCCGATTTCACGCCGCAGATCACGGTTCATAACGCCCTGAAACATCGCGCCGAAAATCGCCGGCGAGATGGCACTCCAGTCGAACTTGCAACAGTCGATCAGCGTCAGCCGCATTCTGGCGTCGAAGTCGGCAGGCGGAAGCGGGTCTTTGAACAAACCGCCGTCGATATAGCGAAATTCCCGCAAGTCCGGCGGAAGCTGCGTGCGTCTGGCCCGCATCTCGTCCGGCATGTCCAGAACGTCAAACAACCGCACAATACGGCTTGACAGATCGCTGCCGTCCTCTTTGGAATTGATGACGTAGCTCAGAAAGCTGTCCTGAGGAAAAATGCCGGTGTCCTCGGAAAAAAGACAGAACAGCAGACGCACAAGATAAATTTCCAGAACATGCCCTTCGTAGCCGAGACGTTCCAGATCGTCATGCAGATTCGCCATCTTCTCGGCGGCACGAACGTTGACTTCAAACTGCTCGTCGATTTCATAATGCCGTTCGACACCCGCCAAGGCGTGAAAATGATCGACATAATCACACAGATCGCGCGTCCTGAATTCCAGCGGCTTGCGTTGCTTTTTGGTTTTCGCCGTGCGGTGATAGAGAACGATTCTCTCAAAGTCGCTGACCATGAGCAGATCGGGGATTTCATTGTCAGGAAGGGAAACCACGTATTCCAGCAATTGCTGATAAGCGTCATCGAGGTTTTTGCCCTTCGATTTCATTTCGATGGCAATGGTTTTCGGCAAAAGATAGTCGGCGAACCCGCTCCCGCTGGGTTTCTCAAAGGT
>WRMR01000058.1 GCA_009776995.1 Planctomycetaceae bacterium
AACAAGCCAGTGTCAGTGAGCAGTGACCAGCGGTCGGTGGATTGCTGGAAACCGTACTCTGCTCACCGTCTGCGGCAATTGTTTTTCATCACAAAGAATTGGGTTCCTCGCAGTCCGAAAAATCAAAAAAACCGGAACACACTTGACGCAAAAAGACTATCGATCCTCCACCGTCACCATGTAAACACTCAACTCGCCGACGGCGTTGGTGGCGGCGCGGATGATTCGCGAGATTTCGCCGGTATGCACTTCGCGATCGGCCTTGATGACGAGCGATGTTTTGCCCTCAAGATAACCCGCCTCGACCGCACGGGCAATGGCCGCTTCCTGGGGTTGCGTCAGGTCAGGCAACGGGTCGCCGCCGATGTTGTCACCAAGATAAACGCGAATATTCGCCCCTTTGCCTTCGACGGAAATGGTCGTTGCATTGCGTTCGCTGACCGCCACGCCGTATTCCGTCCGGGGCAGGTCGATGGAGCTTTGCCGTTCCATCGTCGAAGTGACCAGGAAAAAAATCAGCAACAGGAACACCATGTCGATCAACGGCGCAATTTCGATCTCGTTGTCGTATTTCGGTTTTTTGCGCTGTGAGATACCCGGCATACCGATATGATCGTCGGCGGTTTCCCCGGCCCAAGGAGCTTGAATAGGGTGCGATTCACTGATCATAGCGATAGTCCAAAAGGAAATTGGCGGAACATCTTTTGTCCAAAACCGCATTATAGACCATGTCTCACCATAATTACAGTGTCCTTCAAAATCGTTATGATTGGCAGCCGGAAACAGGGAAGTCAAGAGTCAGGTAAAATTTTTTGACGCGAACCACGTGAAATAACACGAAAGAGTTTCAAATTTGGCGTTTTTCGCGAAGGTTCGCGTGTTTCGCGTTAAAAAACCTTCGTGCCTCTGTGTCTCCGCGTGAAACAAGAGAATTTCACGCAGAGGGCGCAAAGAGTAGCGCAGAGAGTAGAGAGCAGAACGCAGAGTGAGGGGGGAAGTGGCCAGTGGCAGGAGTTAGGAGCGGAATACTCTGCACTCTGCACTCTGCACTCTGCACTTTCCTGCCCGAATAATCCCTCTGCGCGTTAAAATCTGTCAGTAATTCGGCATAAAAACGCGGAAATCGTACCAGGAACCCCGTTTTGCGTACAAAAACGCGCGCTTTCAACTTATTGCAATTCGCTTTTTTGATGATGCAATCAAATATTATGGTTTGTGAATACCATAAAATCCTATTGCATTCAAACAATATGTTACTTCAAAAGGAAAAAAGCATGGTCATTCAAAAGAAAAGCGCATTACACCAAAATAAAAGCGCGCGATTTTCGCAAAAAAACAAGCACGCAAAACCGGCAAATGCGGTAAAATCGCAAAGTTCAAAGTGCAAAGTTCAAAGAGCAAAGCGCAAAGTGGACAAGATACAAATGCAAATAAAAACACTTTGAACTCTGAATTGCGCAGTTGCGCTGGTGGCACTGGCACTTTGAACTCGACTGGCCACTGGCCACTCGTTACTGGCCACTCATCCTGGGGTTGTTTTCCCGGTGGAAATGAGGTACGAAGGAGGTTGCGGCGGTCACGGCGTGACCGCCCTGCCGGATACTTGCTAACGCGGCGTGCTCTGATTTCTACATCTCAAACAGATACGTCTGTCCCTTGAAATTGATCAGCACCGGTTCGTCGAGGACGAGGAACTGCGTCAATTCGCGGCCGTGTTTGGAGACCAGGGCAAAGTATTCGTCGCTGAACTGCTTGACGACCTGCACGTTTTTGCGTTGTTCGGCGGTCACGGACGGGTCTTCCCACTGGCTGTTGCGATAATAAAACGTCTGGTTCGCAATGTTCTGCACGCGTTCAAACGGTTGTGTCAAGCGACTTTTTGCCACCTCACCTGCCGGTATGCCGCCGGGTGCAGGTGCAGGAGCACTTCTTGCCCTCGACTCGGCAGACACACCACCCGTACCGCCGCCACCATATCCGCCCATTGCGCCGGCCCCCATTGAGCCGCCCATTGGCGCCATTGGCGGTTGGCTACGGAACGCAAGATTCTCGGTTGCGCGGGCTTGCCTCCCCAATGATGAATCGGCTTGAACCGCGTTTTGCATCATGTTGCTCATGCTGCGATTGAGTGTTGCCTGTTCACCGCTGGTTTCTGCCATCAACCTGCCAGTACGTTCTCCTGCAACCCTGGCATTGGCACGCACATCCCGCAAATCGGTCGAATCATCGGCCAAAAACGACGTGTAAGGCGTCAAGATGCCGTGTTGCGTGGAGAGCCGCACGAGTTCCTCGACCAGTTCGTTGTTCTGGCCTTTCAGGTCGAGCTGGTCGAGGATTTCGCCGATGCGGCGCACCGCCCAGAGCCGCTCAATGAACGAAAAACGGCTGTCCCGGCTCTTTTCGACAAATTCGCCGTCGAAAGAGAACGATTTTTCTTCGCCATCGACCTTGCCGGTCAGTGTGACGCTGACGTCGCCGGTTTTTGCGTAGCGGCCCACCATAATCAACTGCTCGCCGGCGAACAGGTCAAACTCTCCGGCAGGGTAAACCTGGTTCGTCAGGTTCTTGTTGCCGTCGCTTTCGCGGGCAATCGACCATTTCGCACCGGCCAGCACCGGGGCACTGATCCGGCTGTACAAACTGCTGACCTTGGCTTCGATGTTTTCTTCGGGCAGCACATAATCGCTCAGGCCGAAGTTCGCCCGTGCCAGCTTGTCGAGCAACCGGCTGTTGACATCGTTCCCGACGCCGAACACGAACATGCGCGTTTTGGTCTTGTTCGCGTCGGTTGCGTTGGTCACGATTTTTCCCTCGTCGGTGACGCCGGAGGTCGGCTGGCCGTCGGTCAGAAAGATGACGTAATTGGGATTCGACCTGTCGCTAATCATCCCCATCGCCACGCCGAGGGCACTGTTGATGTCCGTTCCGCCCGATGCGCGAATGCCCTCGCAAAAATCAAGTGCCTGCCGCTTCGTCTTGCTGTCGTATTCGACCAGTTCCGGCTCGAAGGTGGTCAGCGTTGAATTGAACACGACGATGTTGAACATGTCGCCCTCGTTGAGTTTTTCGAGTACGAATTTCAACGAATCGCGTGCCTGCACGATTTTCTGTCCCGCCATACTGCCGGAGTTGTCCAGCACGAACACAACGGTTTTCGGGAGTGGCTTGTTCCGCTCGGACACGATTTTCGGTGAGGTCATCAGCAGGAAAAAGCCGTCTTCGTCGGTGTTTTCGCGGTAACTGAGGATGCGCGAGCTGATTTCGCCGTTTTTCGTATCGAAAAGCAATCGAAAATCGGAACGCGGAATGACGTTTTGCTCCTCGAATGTCACGGTCGCCCGTTTGTCGCCGGAACGCTTGACATCGACCCCGTGCGTCGGGCTGTACACGTTTTTCAATTCGTCATGCGAGTCGATGTTTAGCGTGATACTGATCTTTTCGAGCGGTTTCGATGTGTATTTCGCCGTACTCATCGGGAACATGTAGTCGATCACACCGTGATCGGAACGCAGTAATTGCGTGTAACGCAGTGTCACCGTTCGACTTTCGCCTGCGGGGATCGGGAACACGCTGGTGCGAAACATGCCTGTGCCGACCCATTCGAGCAGGGCAGGATCACGATTCGCCCGCACAATGCCCTCATAAGTGCTGCGGGCGTCTTTGGCGTCCAGCAGTTTCGCCGGATACTCTTTGCCGCTCACGAGTAAGGTCATCTGGTCGATGGCCCCGTCGTAAGGTAACGGAAAAACGAACGAGGTTTCAATCGTCCGGTTGGTTGTGTTCACAAACGTTTGCGAAACATTGATTTCCGCAACCTGCCCCGTTAATTTGCCGTCAACGGAGATTTCCTTGACTGCGTAAATCTGCTGGTTATCGACCACAGGCGGAACCACCGGCCGAGGCGGTATCGTACCGATGGGCGGCCTGATGGACGATCTCGGCAGACGATCACCTTCCGACACCAAAAGCCCTTGTGCAAACACGCTTTGCGCTGAAACCATTAACGCGAGAGCATACACGACGAGCAACCCGCACAAAGTCTTTGACATAAATTTTTTCTTTGACATTTTTCCTGTCTCCCTTAAACTTCCCTTTGTGAAACTCAAGTGCCACTTACCGATAAGTTGCATCATCATACTAAGACGACGCAGGTTTGGCAACGGATTTTGGAAAAAAAGAAAAAGCGGAAAAAACTCGCGTCGGTCATTGAGCAGTCACACTGGTTTGAGCTTCAGAGCCGCTTGATTCAGAAGATGCCGCCGGAGTTTGCTGTGTCGCAGAACTTTGTTGTGTTGTGGAATGTGTTGCCGGGTCGTCCAGGCTCAACGGCAGGGAGATCGTTTGCAGTGTAAAATCGGTAAACAACCCTTGGGTACTTCGCAAATCGATTCGCAGATAGAACGGCATCATGTCTGCCGCAGAAACAAGCCAGTAATGCTCGCCCGTGTTTTGCAGGTTGAATGTGATCGGCCGCCAGGGACCGTATTTGGTGTCCGAACGATAGAGATCCACCTTGCTGTCGTCAAACGGTGTTCCGCCCGGCATCCAGCGAACGATGATACAACGTTGTTTGTCGAATTGCCCGTTGTCCAGCAATCCGTCCGAAACGATGATGATTTTCCCGGGAAACGGCGGCGTTTCCGTCGGAATCACGGCTGCGCTGTTTCCATTTGGCCCGACCATTTGAGGAGCGTTTGCCGGTGCTTGAGTGGCCGTATCGCTGAAATTGCTGGCGTACCGCTGGGTCACGTCCGCCGAAACAGGCATCGGTGCCGTGCCTCCCATGATCTGCAACAGGTCGTTCAGCGAGTTGTCCGACGCAACACCAGTAGCGGACTCGTTGGTCTCATGTGCTGAATAGGACGTATTCATCACGATGGGCTTCGGCGGCATGACCATGATGTCCGGCACCGGTTGCACTGCTACCGGCGTATCATCTGCGGCAGGTACCATCGCTGTTTCCGGCGAGATTCCGTTCTGTGACGGTTTCAGGACAAGCCGTTTGGTGAGAATTTCCCTGTTTTCGGCGGCGTCTTCCAGTTCGCAACGAATTTCAACGGCTTCCGCCTCGTGGAGCGGCCAAAACGCGACATGTCCGGTTTCCCGGTTGCCTTCGCGCTTCACATTTTTCAGGTCAACGGCCAGCGTCATCCAGGTGGCATTGGAATCATAACTGAGCGAAACGGTCGGTGGAGTGTTCTTCAACGCAGCATCTTCGGCTGTCCACTCGACGGTCACTTCGCCCGAGCTACTTCTGTGAACGTCCAGCGTCAGCTTGGGCGGGACAGTGTCAACCAGAACACTCGCGGTACCAAATTGTTTGATTTCCCCAGTTTTATACACTGCTCGAAAAACGAACTTATATTCTCCATCTTCGGGGGCATTAAAATCGAATTTCGTATCGGTCGGCGGCAAGTGCTGATAGCTGTACCAGTTTTGTCCCCGGTCCATCGAGTAAACCAGCTCCACAGAATTCAATTTATCCTGATTTGCCGGTGTAATCTTAAACGGCAAGGGGATTTGCGTCTGGCGTGTGACTTGAAGTTGTTGTTGCAGATTGTTTTGGTTGTTCGGATTGGGCTGCTGAGGCGGCAGGTCGTAATTTCCGGTGTAGGAATATTGTGCCTGGCCGGAGTGATTTTGCATCGCCGCCGGGCCGGGAACCTGTGGCACACTGCGACTCTGCCCAGTCTGCGCAAGTAAGGAGGTCTGGTTACTACGCCATCCTTCTTGCGCAACTGTCGCTGTCACGAGGCAGGCACACACGGCAATCAGAGCAAAAACAAGTATTCGGGACATGTTATCCGTACAAAAAAATACTGCGATACAACAGCGTTACTGCCGTTTTTACGGTATCAAAAATTATCGTCGGATGCTATTCCAATTGCGCCTGATTCCCCAAAATTTCGTATCGTTCTGTTCAGGTAAAGATTATTCTTGCTGCTCTATGTAACGATTGTATAGGTTTTGGTGAAACATTTGAATTTCGTAAAGTGATGCGGATTCGATGTCGCGCGAGACGCTGGGTTGTTTCAAAGCTACGATTCGGTCAGCGTTTGCGGCCTGTAGGGAGAAATGCCGGAAAATATGATTCAAAATGTTGGCCGCTCTTCCGGGCGGCAGGCAAACAACTTGGTCAATGACCTGGAATATCGCAACCAGCGTACAATAAAAGTGCCCCCCCCCCCATATTTTATTTTTCAGTGGTCAATATTTCTGCCCACTGATCACTTAACAAAACAACGGCGGGAAATCTTACGTGCCGCAGGAAAATGTCAGGAAAACATCGCCGACGGCTTGACGTCAATCCAGAGCGGTGTTTTCGAGCGGATCGGGAAACCGAGTTGCTTGTCCGTCAGCAGGTTGATCAACGGTTCGCCGTTACGATATCGCCGGATATTCTCACACAACAAATCGGTCACGTCATCATTGCGCCGGTGGAACTGCCCCCCGACATGCGGTGTGATGATCAGGTGCTGACAATCCCAAAGCGGGTGCGATTCGGGCAAGGGTTCCGGGTCGGTCACGTCAATGGCGGCACCGGCAATTGTTCCGGAATTCAAGGCCGCGACCAGAGCGTTCGTTTCGACAATCGGCCCGCGGGCCATGTTGACCAGCAGGGCATCGTTTTTCATTTTTGCCAACCGCGCGGCGTCAATAAGATGATGCGTCGAAGGGTTCAGCGGCAGATTCAGCAACACGATGTCCGACTCGGCCAGCAAATCGTCGAGCCGGTCTTCGGGCCACAGTTCGGCGACATGGTCGGGTTTGTCTTCCGGGAACATGTCCGTTGCAAGAATACGCGTACGGAACGGTGCCATGACCTGTGCCACGCGCCGGCCATTGCCGCCGAAACCAACAATGCCGATCGTCGTCCAGATCAGGTCGCGTGTCGGCCGCCGCACGAACTCCCGCTTCTTTTGGGCTTCCAGGAATACCGGCACACTCCGCATCCAGCTGAGAACCAACGCCATCGTATGCTCGGCCACCTGGTCGGCCAACAAGCCTGACGCACTGGTCACGATGATGTCCGATTCGATCACCGCCGGAACAAGGCAGTGATCCATTCCGGCGGCCGACGATTGAATCCAGCGCAAGCGTCCCTGCCGCACAATGGCATCCCAATTGACCGGCTTTTTGACGTGTCCGCAGAAATAATCGGCTTCAAACAGCAGTTTTTCCGACTCGTCACGATTGTTCTGGTCGGCAAAAAGCAGGTTCATCCCCGGCCACGTCTCGCGGATGCGTTCGATGTGACGTTCCTTGACGGGATAGCACAGCAGTAAATTCATTTTCATCGCAACTGGTATCGATCATCAATCATTTTTTGCACACCGATAAAACAGGATGTTCACAGATGAATCCGTGCTGATCTGTTCAATCTGTGTCATCAATATGCCTTTGACATTTCCAGATAAGTGATTCTGAAAAGACTTAATTTACCAATTATTGTTCGTCTTGACTACCTTAGCGAATCCGGTTCTGATTTGATATCTTCGGACGCTCCGTCAAAAATGGGGAAAAATCTTGACGGACAATAACAATTGATATAAAATACTTCAACATAGAGATTTGAATTATACCGCACAACGCCAAGAAAGTGAAGTTTTAGAACAGCAACCCGGAGCGTAAGCGGCGGGTTTTGCGGGAACGTCGGTTCTTGCCATGGGAAAGGGGTGTCATGAGTTTTTTGAAAGAATTTCGTAATTTTGCCGTCAAGGGAAACGCGGTGGACATGGCAGTGGGCGTGGTAATCGGAGCGGCGTTTGCCGGTGTGGTGACGTCACTTGTGAAGGACATATTCAACCCGTTGCTTGGTGTGCTGACGTTTCAGGATTTTTCGTCACTTGCCTTTGCTATCAACGGCAATGAAGTGAAATACGGTGATTTCATTAACGCGGTACTCAATTTTATGATTATTTCCTTTGCCGTTTTTATTGTGGTTCGTCAAATGAACCGGGTTCGTATCCCGTTTTTGTTCCCGGACGTGGACGCCCCGACAACGAAACCTTGTCCGTTCTGTTGCAGCGCGATTCCGTTCAAAGCAAGCCGTTGCCCGAATTGCACTTCGGAATTAGGCGATTCCTCCTCCTCAACGGAAATCATCAGAGAATGAAACTCCGGTACCACGATTATCATTTTGCGTCATTTGCGTCAAACCAAACTTCGATTTATCATGACGGGGATTGGTAAAACAGGTTTTTCAGACAAGACAAATCATTGGGAGTATTGAAAATATGCAGGCGGACGACATTTTACTGGACGTGGAAGACCGAATGCAAAAGGCGGTCGCGAAACTGAAAAAGGAACTGACCGGGATTCGTACCGGTCGGGCCAACCCGGGGTTGGTCGATTCGGTCAAGGTCAGTGTCTATGGATCGGAGATGCCGCTGAAACAAGTGGCAACGGTTGCATGTCCGGAACCGACGCAAATTGTGATCCGGCCGTTCGACCTCGGAACGCTCAAGGACATCGAAAAGGCAATCATTGCGTCCGACCTGGGTTATACGCCCAACAGTGACGGACGCGTTGTACGGATCAACATCCCGCCGCTCTCGACCGAGGTGCGGAAAAAAATGGTTGCCCGAATCAAAGAACTGACCGAAGAGGCGAAAGTTGCAATCCGCAATGTGCGCCGCGATGGCAACAAAATGACCGACGCCGCCGAGAAAAACAAGGAGATGTCGGAAGACGAACGCGACGCAACGAAAGAGGAAATCCAGACGCTGACCAAAAAGTACGAGGACGAAACCACGGAACTGGCCAAAAACCGCGAAAAAGAGGTCATGGAAAACTGACATATCGACATCGTGACAGTCGTTGCGAGGACACGCCAGCAAGGGAGCACCCGGCAAAACTCAAAATCTGGTTCCCCAACAGCAGCACGGAACGTAAGCGACGGGGTTTTCGTGTGCGGTACCGTTGAACCGGTCACTTATGTTCCCGGTTGCTGTCCTGCTTAAAATACCACGTGATTGGTGTGGGACAGTATAATCGGATGAAGAGTTCCATAAATTTTGAATAAACATCTGCATGAATCTGTAAATTCTGATGATAAAAATCAATCATCTTGAATCATTTTGTTGAGAAGTGCTGTGCAGTCGTATGAGCACCTTACGTCAATTCAGAACTATGACAGACCAATTTTCTTATGACAACCCGTTGATTGTCCGCTATGCTTCAGAAGAAATGAGCCGTATGTGGGGGCCGCAACGGAAGTTCAGCACCTGGCGTCGCCTCTGGCTTGCCCTGGCCGAGGCGGAAGCCGAACTCGGACTGCCGATCACGCCGGGGCAGATCGCCGAGTTGAAAGCCCACCTGGACGACATTGATTTTGCCGTTGCCGCAGAATATGAGAGAAAACTGCGGCACGACGTCATGGCACATGTTCACGCTTACGGGGATTTGTGCCCGAATGCGCGAGGCATCATTCACCTCGGCGCGACCAGTTGCTACGTCACTGACAACACCGACACGATTCTGTTGCGCGAGGCCATGCAGATCATTCGTCGCCGATTGGTTACGGTCATTGATCGCCTGGCAAGATTCGCGGCACAGTATCGTGATTTGCCGTGTCTCGGCTTTACGCATTTGCAGCCGGCGCAACCGGTCACCGTCGGCAAACGTGCCTGTCTCTGGGTCTATGATTTTGTGCTTGACCTTGCGGAACTGGAACACCGCATTGACACGATTCGCTGTCGCGGCATCAAGGGGACAACCGGCACACAAGCCAGCTTTCTCCAACTGTTCAACGGTGACCATAACCAAGTGCGTTCGCTCGAAAAACTCGTCTGTGAAAAAATCGGCTTCGATGAAGCGTTCGCCGTGACCGGCCAAACGTACCCGCGCAAGCTCGACTCGCAAATTGTCGATGTGCTTTCGTCAATTGCGCAGAGTGCACACAAATTTGCAACAGACCTCCGCATTTTGGCACACCGCAAGGAAATGGAAGAACCTTTTGAAAAGCATCAGATCGGTTCGTCCGCCATGGCCTACAAACGCAACCCGATGCGCAGTGAGCGCATTTGTTCACTGGCCAGGTTTGCCATGTCGATGCCGGCCAATTGTGCCGCGACGCTGGCCACGCAATGGTTTGAGCGGACGCTCGACGACAGTGCGAACCGCCGGCTCGTCTTGCCGCAATCGTTTTTGGCAATCGACGCGATTTTGATTCTTTGCCAGAATGTAACCGAAGGGCTGGTCGTGTATCCGAAGGTCATCGAACGGAATTTGCGTGCGGAACTGCCTTTCATGGCGACGGAGAACATTCTGATGGCCGCCGTCGAAGCAGGCGATGACCGCCAGGAATTGCACGAACGCATCCGGCAGCACAGCCAGGCTGCCGCTGTGGTCGTCAAAAGTGAAGGGGGTGACAACGATCTGATCGCACGACTGCAAAACGATCCGGCTTTTGCAGCGGTCGATGTCAATGCGGAGCTGGAGTCGAGTTTGTACGTTGGCCGCGCCCCGGAGCAGGTCGATGAATTCATCGCCGAACAGATCACACCGATTCGCGAAAAATACGCTGAAATCCTCGCCGCTCGTTCTGATGTCGATTTGCGCGTGTGAAACTGCGCTACTGCAAACAAAAAACAGCAACCGGGAACGCAGAGAGGTCGCAACGTGACCGAACGGAGTGGCCGGAGAGGGTGATTGCATCTCGTGTATCGTCCGCTTTACGAATCACTTGTCGCGGTCAATAGACGTGAAACGTTACTCAACCGTTTTGCGGCGGACATGGCGTGTCCGCACTACCGGAGAAGCCCTGCAATTTTTGCCCAAAAACTCGTCTTGACCACAATTGGAAAAATTGTTAAAATCTTCCCTGTCAACTGGCAGTACGCATGAGAGACATGACATCGCTTGCCGTAACTGCTGAAATGACAAAGGGTAAACGGATTTATCCCGCAAAGGGAACCGACGGTCGAACGAATTGGCCGTGACAGTGAGGCTGTTCAATGGAATTGCGAACGGTAAATCATCGGTTTCTCAGGATGCCCTTTGGTGAAAACGGACTTTCGGTCTTGGTCAAATCATTGCTCACGTTTTTTTCACCCCAAAGGTGCAAAGAAATTTGTTTCCTCATTGTGAGCGAATAATATGAATTTGCAAAATCGGCGTCAATATCAGTTTACGAGATTTTTTATTTCTCGCAGAGGCCGCAAAGAACGCAGAGAAACTCATAACAAATCTCCGCGTGAAACCAATGAGTAGCGTTTGCGACAATAAAAATTGACATGACAGATTATGCTTTTGACATCAAGGAACGGGTACGCGACGCCATCGACATGGTCGAGCTGGTCTCGCGTTATATCCCCTTGCGGCGGTCGGGGCAGAATTATGTCGGACGGTGTCCCTGGCACGACGATACGCGGCCGAGTTTGCAGGTCAACGCCAACCGGCAGACGTTCAAATGTTGGGTCTGCAACATCGGCGGCGACGTGTTTTCGTTCGTCATGCAAATTGAGAACGTTGATTTTCGCGAAGCCCTTGAAATCCTCGCCGATCAGGCAGGTGTTCAACTGCCGAAACAGCAACGCACCGATTCGGCCATCCAGCGGCAGTATCAAAAAACCGGTGGCAACAAGCCGCAAGGGCAACCCGGCGCAACATCGCAACCGGCAAGCGGCGGCCATGCCCGACACCAGGAACCGTTGACGAAAAAAACCTTATACCGTGCTTTGGACTGGGTTGCACAAAAATACCATGATTACCTCCTCGCGGGCAATGAAGCGGAATCGGCGCGGACGTATTTGCGTGACCGTGGCATCAACGAAGAGAGCATCCGCAAATTCCGCATGGGTTACGCGCCACTGCAACGGGACTGGTTGCTTGAACAGGTGCAACGCAACCCGCATCGGATCAAAATCCTCGAAATGATCGGAAACCTTGCCCGGCGCGATGATGAGACCGATTCGCAAACCGCCTGGTCGTCGCAGCCCTACGACCGTTTTCGCGGACGGCTCTTGTTTCCGATCCGTGACACGCAAGACCGCACGATTGCCTTTGGCGGACGGCTGTTGCCGGGTTCGACGTTGCAAAGCCGTGCGAAGTACGTCAATTCGCCGGAAACGCATTTGTTTTCAAAACACAAGCAACTGTACGGGCTTGACCTCGCCCGGCTGACGATGCGGAACACGAAACGCGTCCTCATCATGGAAGGTTACACCGACGTGATCATGGCGCACCAGTTTGGGTTCGGTGATGCGGTGGCCGTGCTCGGGACGGCACTCGGGGCGGAACATATTCGTAGCCTCAAGCGTTTTGCCGACAAAATGATACTCGTCCTCGACGGCGACGAAGCAGGCCGGAAACGTGCCAATGAAGTGCTCGAACTGTTCGTCGCGCAAGGAGCGGATATTGAAACGTTGACGCTGCCCGGCGGGACAGACCCCTGCGATTTCTTACTGACACAGGGTAGCAAAGCCTTTGAACATGAACTGCAACACAACACGGTCGATGCGTTGGAACACGCCTTTTTGAGTGCCGCGCAGGGCATCGACCTCGACAGGGACATCATTGCGGCCAGCCGGGCACTTGATCAGGTGCTGGGAATCATTGTCCTTGCCCCGGCGGTGGCCAACCCGACCGACCCGCGACGTATCCGGCTCGAAAAAACGATTCAGCGGCTTGCATCGCGGTTCGGCCTGACCGAGCAGGAAATCCGTACCCGCTTGCGGGCACTTTGGGATCAACGTAGAGTTCAAAGTTCAAAGTTGAAAGTGCAGAGTGAGGATCAAGTTCAGAGTTCAAAGCTCAAAGTTCAAAGTGAGGATATGCTGAATGCTGAATTGGATGGGCTGGCGGAATGGGATAACGGGATGAATGACAGTATGGTTGATGGAGAAATGGTTGAAGGAGGTACGTATCCGGAAACGGCTGATTCCCCCACTTTGCACTTTGCACTTTGCACTTTGAACCCGTCTGACGATGAGTTTGAAGGCGGATACGAGCCTGACCTGGAAGGGGAAATGGTCCACATGCCCATGGCACAGGCGGCCTTTGTGGAACCGTTGCCGGGCATTCCGTGGGATGTGACCGGTGTTTTGCCCGATTCGCTGGAAGCGGAACTGATCGAAGCCTGGCTGATTGAACCGAATGCGTTTGGTGTGTTCCGCGAAAAAATCCCGGTCGAATGGCTGCTTTCGCCCGTGACGCGGCTCGTGCATCAGGTGTGTTGCGAGTTTTCCGACCGGGGACTGTTGCCGACCTTTGCCCGGCTGATGGCACGCTTCGATGACCCGAAAATGAAAACGATGCTCGTGACGTGGGACGAATCGGCCAACGAAAAAAAACTGACCGTCAACGATCAACTGATTGTCGAAATCACCAGCGGCTTTGAAAGGCGAAATGAACGCCGGGTGCGGCCCAGAGAAATCGGCCGCCTGAAAGCGGAAACCCTTTCCGAGGAGGAAAAATTGCAACTGCTACGGGAGATTCAGCAAAAACAACGGGCAAAACACGGAATCGAGTAAGCGCAAAACGCAGAGTTCAAAGTTCAGATCGCAAAGTGATATTAGGCAAAACGGTCACACCGTGACTGCCGTAAGCAAACGTGAAACCTTTTAACCCCCATTCAGACCGATGAACCAGCCTGAACGCCCCATCAACACCTTTTACGCCTTCTGTTCGCTTCTTCTGCCGGGCTTGGGGCAACTGCTTCAAAAACGTATCGGAGCGGCAGTCGGATTCTTCACGCTGTTCATCCTGAGCGGATTCCTTCCGGTTCTCATTGTCAGCCTTCTCTTTCGGGATCGGTTTTCGTATCAACCGTTGCGGGTGCATCTTCTCCACATCGTTCTCTTTGCCGGGCTGTTTTACCTGTTCATGGCGGCAATTTTCTGGTCGGCGGTGGATGCCGCGCGGAAGCCAAAAGAGAAATCAGAAGAGAAACCGAAAGAGAAAAAGGCGTGTCGTATCCCTCCCAGTCTTCTTGTCGCCATCGTCATCATCGGCATTCTGGTCCCCCTCTTGTTGCCATCGGTTCCAGCGGCTCGTGAAGCGGCAAGACGCATGCAGTGCTCCAATAACCTGAAACAAATCTGCCTTGCCTTACACATTTATTACGACGTTTACCATTCGCTACCTCCGGCTTTTACGGTCGATGAAAACGGCAAGCCGCTACACAGTTGGCGGGTGTTGCTCTTGCCTTATCTTGAGCAGGGAAAACTTTACAGCGAAATCCGCCTTGATGAGCCGTGGGACAGCGAGTATAACCAGCAGTTTCATGATGTCACGATTCACGTATTCCAATGCCCGTCGAACGGCCTGCTCGGGCGAATCCAACGCCAATACCCGAATCTGACGACTGTCGGGAATTGCCATTATTCCATCGTTCTTGGACCGGAAACACCGTTTCCCGGAGCGGAATCGACCCAATTTTCCGATATGACAGACGGAACGTCGAACACCGTTGCTGTTGTCGAACGTGCGATGCCGGTGTATTGGATGGACCAGAACAACGAAATTCGATTTAATACGGCCTGTGAGGGAATCAACCAC
>WRMR01000059.1 GCA_009776995.1 Planctomycetaceae bacterium
TGAAAAACTTCCTTCTTGACTCCGAAGAGTTGCTTGAATTCCGACTCGTTTTTGGTCAATGCACGATGCCAGCGTCCCATCTTTGCCGCCTTGTTGCAGGAATGAAAACACGGGAAAATAACAAAAAATACGAAATAGAGTCAATAGCAATTTCGCCAACTTCGCTAACTTGATGTTTCAGAACAAGTCTAATTACAAAATCTCATAAAGAATTTTTGTAATGATTGTAAATGTTATTTTGTTACATTTCCTTAGCACTCCAACAAGGGCTGGGCTCGCATTCGGACTCGCTGTGTACGCTTCGCTGTGATGACTACTCAATCCCCACGCAACACGCGCGGTCAGACCTTACCGAGTGGGCTCGTCCCACAAGGTTCTCTGCGAAAAGGTTTTAATGATCTGACTCGACATCATCTCCCTCCTTCTCCACGGACTTCTTGGCGCAATTGGACATGGACAGTGGCTAACGGGTGAAGGCTTTCCCACCACGCCAGGTTGGAATACCCCACTTCCAACAGTACAATTACCTTTTCCCTCTTGCTAATTCCCTGTTGCCTCTTCCCTTTTCCGTCCGACCAGTGGGCGGCAGATGGTCGTGGTGGCGTAACATTCCTTGTCCGGCGTGATGAAGAACTTTGCGTCTTCCGAGGCGTAATGGTTATCCTGCGCTTCGGTGGCCATATCGTAAATTTCCTGCAATTGCGTCACGAGAGGGGCCAGTTCGCCTGATTCGTCTTCCACCATGCCGACGAGATGTTCTATCATCCCGCCGGAGAACAGCGGCTTTGCGACCAGCGATTTGGCACTGTCAAGTCGCAACCGTTCGTTAGCAACCATCTTCTCTTCGCCGCGACTGGGGCCAAGCCGGGTTTGATTGTCAATCACGTCCATATCAGTGGAAACCGGACTTGGAAACTCATGGTTGATCTCCGAATCCACGGAACTCTCAACGGTTGAATCGCCAGCAACTTGTGATGTCAAATGGTCACTAATTAGAGAACTGTCATTTTGTTTCGTTTCGTTACGCATGATCTCCCCATGCCGTATGGCACTCCATACGCCGGCACCCAAGGTGATGTAATTGTAAACAATAAGAAAGAGGTACAGCATGGGAATGATATTTCCAGGGTCATCATCAAGAGCTTTGTTTTAGTTGCTAGACATGACCACAGCATGGCTCTTGTGCACACAAAGATAACACTTTTTTTATGTGACACAAAGAAATTACGCCATTTCCCTGCGTTTTTGAAAGAACCACAAAGCAAAAAGTGTGCGATGATTGATTCTCAAAAATTTTTCGTCATAGTTTTCTCACAGATGCAATTCACAAGCTAGAATTATATGTTAGAGAATAATTTTTCCAGCAAAACATGTCAAAAATCGCGTTAAGATTTGGTCCCATCGGGTGCAAAAAATGCTTGAGTTGTTGGAGTCGAAATCAATTGAAAACCTCTTCAGCCGCGCGACGGAACTTCAAGAACAAAATCATCTTGAGGAAGCACTCGAATGCTTCACTGAGCTACTGGAAATTGCCCCCAACGAACCGGTTGTGCATTACAATTGCGGTTGTTTGCTTCGCAAGCTGGGACGGCTTGAACCGGCTCTTCTCGCATTCAATCAGGCCATTGAACTGAATCCCGACTATGCCCATGCGCTTTACAATCGGGGAAATTTACAGCGTCAATTGGGGCGTGACCAGGAAGCCCTCGGCGATTATCAGCGAGCCATCGCATTGGAACCGGAAGACGCCGATTTTTTCGTTGCCCGCGGGTCCATGTTCGTCCGAAAGCGTCAAATGAATGAGGCGCTGAACGATTTTGATCGTGCACTGCAACTTTCCCCGGAACATCTCATGGCTCACGGCAATCGGGGAAACGTCATGGAAATTTTGGGACATTTTGATGAGGCGATTCGTGAATACGACAAGGTGATCGAACTTGACTCCCAGGATTATCGTGCCTGGCTCAACCGGGGTTATATCCATTTCCAGCGGGAAAACCACGATGAAGCGTTGAACGATTATTCGATGGTGATTTCGCTGTCTCCCAACCATGCCCAAGGCTATGCCAATCGCGGAATGGTGCAGATGAAAAAGAACTTTCCGCGACAGGCACTGGCTGATTTCAATGAAGCGATCCGCTTGGCTCCGAAGAAAGCGGAATACCTCATTCGACGGAGCCGGATCAAGTTATCATTGGATGACCCATCCGGCGCGCTGGATGACATCAACCAGTCGATCAAGATCAATCCGCACAAGTGGGAAGGCTACTTTCAATCAGGTATGATCAACGCCATGCTCAACCGGATGGACATGGCCATCAGTGCGTACACGAAGATGATCGAATTGCACCCCACTTTTGCAAGCGGTTATTGCTATCGCGGGGTGGCTTATGCAAAGCAGGGAAACGTTGTCGAGGCCATGGCGGATTATCACCGTGCTTTGGAACTGGATTCCTCGCACGCGGCCGCCCATCTGAACCGCGGGATCATTTACCGGTTGCTCGGCTGTTCCGGGGAAAGTATTGCCGACCTGACACGGGCAGTCGAACTGGACCCGAACAATAGCGCGGCTTTCAGGAATCGCGCCCAAGTCTATGCTTCCCTCGGATACGAACAGGAAGCCGCCGGCGATTACGCCAGGGCGGCAGAGATTGAGTCACGACAAGAACACAATTCTGGGAACGTGTCTCTCACTCAAACAGCGGTCGGGACCGGAGCGTAGCGGAGTGACCGGTTTTGGGGCGGAATCACCATCACCGGTCACTCCGTTCGGCCACTTCGTGACCTCTCTGCGTTCCCGGCTACTGTTTTTTGCGAAAAACCCGGTAAAAGGCACTTTCCCGGGCTTCTCCGGGAAAACTTCACCCCAGCGCGATTTCAAGCGGTTGGTTCGTGCAGGCCAGCCAGTTGCTGACGGTGAGTTTTTTCAAGCTGTCACTTCGATACATGGTGAGCTGTCCCTGGGCAGGCAGTTCGCGCACCGTTCCTCCGGCCTGCACGAGGCACGGGATGTCGCTGTTGTTTGCCAGTTCCAGGAGTCCCGGTTTCGTGGTCAATGTGACACAGGCTCTGAACAGTTTTTCAAGCCACTCGCGTTGCCCGATGACCATTCCCGCCGCGAAAGCAATCGTGCGTTTGGCAAAAAACGCTTCCCGAACGGCATCGTGACTGCGTTCTTTCGCGAGAATCAGCGTCATCGGCCGCAACGGGTTCTGGTGACCGTATTGATTCCATTCGCTCGCATGAATGTCGCTGTTGCAGTTCATCGCAAGGTTGCGTTCTTCGCACCACTGTGACACGACCGGGTAATAGGTCGAGCCGTTGAACACTTCAATCCCATGCAGTTGGCCTTTGGCACGAACTTCTTCAATTTCGTCGAAGAAACGCAGTGGTTCGCCGCTTTTGAGACCGAAAGGTGCCGTATCGGGAGTCCTGTCAACCCAATTGGGATGGTTCCAGTGGACAAATGCGCCTTGATCCGCAGCGGTGGCGATCATCGCTCTCCAGTCATCGACGACTGCCGCAATGGGATTGATGTCGTTGGCGAACAGGGCGTTGAAATGCCATTCGCTCTTGGTAATTTCCGTGCCTCGCACGAGAATCAGATTCTGTTTGTCAGCTTCCGGCTTGGCAATGTCATACGCGATGTTGTGGTCGTCGTTCCTGTCGAGCAGCTTGATGCTGCCGCCCAGGTTCGGGCGGTACTCGATATGATCGGTGATGGCGATGACGTCCAAGCCGTTATCGACGGCTTCGGCAACCCGGTCTTTCGGCATCACCAAACCGTCGGAAAACAGGGTGTGGATGTGGAAATCCCCCTTCAAAACCTTGAACTCCCCCGCGTCGGGAATGGTGATCTGACGCGGGGTTTTTGTTCGCGTGATGTGCCTGTGCGAAACGGCAAACAACCCGTCGGACGGGTCCACCAGCGGTACGGTTTGCGGTTCGGTTTGTCCCAGGACAAATGAAACCGGCGATGCAGCCACGGCCCCAAACAGGGCCAGTTGTTTCAAAAATTGACGACGATCGGACATGCTGTTGTCTCCTGATGGTTTAGTGTTGCATTTGTTGTCTTGATGACGAAAGAGTACAAAACGGTTGTCATTGCAAAAAAACCGCATCCTGCCATACCACGAAACGCCGTAAAAACAAGGATTTTGAGCGTGTGATGTTGCGGATTTGACGCAATGGTCGATATTATTGATGATAATACTCATCAATCGCCTGCATGGTGACGTCAGGATAATCGGTCGCAAAACTGGCAACTCCCAAATCCAGCATCCGCTTGTAATCCGACGTTTTCTTGCCATTCCATGGCAAGACTTGAAACAAGATATTGTGTTTTCGCAATTGTTCGCCCGTTTGTTTGAGAAAAGACTCACTGGGTTCAAAAACACCGTCTGAAGTCATGCTAACATGAATTTGCAACTGATCAATGTCTTGAAAACCGTTCTTTTCAAGGAGAGCAAGTCGCTCCAGGAGTTTTTCCTCCGTTCCGCCCATCCAGTGCAGGGTGATCGATTCCGGCGCAACTTCTTTCCAGCGTTTGATTTCATCATATTTGGTGCTGGCAAGGATTAATTGTGCGTGAACGCCTCGCGTTTCCCGGGCCATTTGGTCAAAATCGACGTTCTTGATATCGACATAAATCCGCCGTTCGGGATGCTTTTTCAATACATCGACGATCTCCTGCATACTTGGAATTCTTTGCCCTGCATACTCCTGGCCTTTCCAAACTCCAATGTCGAGTTTCACGACTTCGTCATAGAAAAGGTCTTTGATTCCCCTGGCTTTCATTTCATCGGAAGCAGTTGGCAGGATACGCGAAAAATTTTCATCGTGAAATGAAACGATCACGCCGTCCCGGGTCATGCGAATGTCCGCTTCCGGTATCACCTTAAGTTTCCAGGCGAGTTCAAAAGCCTCAAGCGAATTTTCCGGTGCCAGGACGCCTGCACCACGATGGGCTTGAACCATGATTTCCTTGAATGGAACATGATCGCGCACATTCCATAATTTCGGCTCTTCCGCAACGAGGGGAAAGGACAAAAACAGAAATGTGAAACACAGAATTATTGTTTTCATGGGACAGACCAACCCAAACAAGACCGTTTTTTTACTCTTCAGTCAAAACACCTCATGACATTATACCGCTCACCTTGTCATTCCGCAACTGCAGGAAAGACAAGGACGCGGTGATTTATCAATTCTGTACAACGTCAAGAAAGTGAAGTTTTCAAACAGCAACCTTGAGCGTAAGCGACGGATTTTTCGGGAATACTACCGTTGAATCGGTCATTTACGTTCCCGGTTTGCTGTTTTTGCGGTCACGGCGTAATCGCCCTGTCTTTTTTCCAACCGCATAATGGCTTGTCAGTACCTGTGGCAGATGCTATAATGTTGTGAAATATTGAATTTTAATCAACATTGGAGTCTCGCCAAAATCACTTGTACATTTTCATCAGAGCCGCGAGAGCTATCGAGCGGAATAACCGCTCCATTACCATCGCGGCTCTGATTTACCGAACAACTTATTTTGGCGTGAGTCCATTGCCACAAGGCGTCCCATGTCCATCATGTTATCAGAGTCGGCGGTGAGTGAGGTCAAAAAAATCATGGCAGAGCGGGAGTTGGTGCCGGAAACCTTCCTTCGCATGTCAATCTTGGGGGGCGGCTGTTCCGGGTTGCAGTACTCGCTGGGATTCGACGCCGGGTTTGACCCGAAAACTGATGTGAGATTCGAGCAGAACGATGGGGTTTTCGTCGTGACGGAGAAGAAATACGATCTCCATCTCGACGGGACGGAAATCGACTATCTTGACACGCCGACCGCGCGCGGGTTTTCCATCGATAACCCGAACTACCCCAAAGGAGCCGGTTGCGCAGGCTGCGGCGGGTATTGATGCGTCGCGCGACAACCATGTGAACATTTCCACCAGAGCCATCGAACGCAGTGACCGCTCCGTTACCGTCGCGGCTCTGATTAATCGAGCTGCTTGCTTCTTTTGGCGTGAGTCTTAACGCTCCAGACACTGGTTTTTCGCTGCGGTGAGGGTATTGAGCAACAACATCGTGACGGTCAGTGGCCCGACGCCGCCGGGTACGGGCGTGATGGCACCGGCAACTTCTTTGACCGCATGAAAATCGACATCGCCGACCAGTCCTTCTTCCGTGCGGTTCATGCCGACGTCAATGACCGTTGCGCCCGGCTTGACCATGTCGGCGGTCACGAATTTCGGCTGGCCTATCGCAACGATGAGAATGTCCGCCTGACGCGAAATAGTGGGGATGTCCGGTGTGCGGCTGTGGCAGACGGTCACCGTGGCGTCGCAGCCTTTGCCTTTTTGCATGAGGAGCAGAGCCATCGGTTTGCCGACGATATTGCTCCGCCCGATGATGACCACGTGCTTGCCGGAAGTTTTGATCCCGTTGCACAACATCAGTTCCAGGATTCCGTAAGGCGTACAGGGCAAAAATCTTGGGCGTCCCTGAGAAATACGGCCGACATTATCGCTGTGGAAAGCGTCCACATCCTTGTCCGGGCGAATGGCGTCAAGAATGTGTTGCTCGTCAATAGGTTTCGGCAATGGGAGTTGCACCAAAATCCCATGCACCACATCATTTGCGTTCAACCGGGCGATCAATTCCAGCAATTCCGATTCCGGCGTTTCGTCCGGCAGACGGTACATTTCACTTTTCACGCCAATTTTCTCACAGGCAAGTTGCTTATTCCGCACGTAAACCTCACTGGCGGAATTATTTCCGACCAAAACCACTGCCAGGCACGGTGTCACACCGGTCTGATTCACAAAATCAGTCACCTGATCCTTGAGTTCCGCCCGGATTTGTTCGGCAAGTGATTTGCCATCAAGAATTTGCGCTGCCATGTCTTGCTCCGAATTGTGACGCTCTGAATACCCGTTGCCACATTTTTGAGTCATTTTATCCCATTTTACCATGCCAACATGTTTTCGACAAGAATCAGGCGTTTCGTCTACCAGTACACAAACTTAATAACTTTGGCAAAATAAACAAAATACAAATTTCGTTTCAATAAAAATAATTATTTTTATTATTAATTTTTTACTACAGAAAAATGTTGATTATTCTTTTAGTCAAACACTTTATTTTTCTTATAAGGTATTGTATGATGTGATAAGTAGAAGAAGAATTAGGTATTATCAGTAGTTCGTAGTGAATTTAATTCAGACTAAATGATGTAAGTATATTTATTTAATTATGTTATGGCGATAATTTTTGCAATTCCCAAGTTCGTTTTTTGAGGAAATATTTTTTTCCCAACAGCCTGATACCGCTTGGAGGTGAAAAATGAGATGGTATGGGTAATTTACGGAAAACACATTAACATAGACGATAATAAACTGATGTGTTTTTCTTCCTAATTTCACTAAAATATGTATTCTCTCGTCACCCCAATGTCCATCTGAAAATTTTCCTAATATTGTTTCATTAATTACGATCTTTTTTATGATGTTTAACTACTTGCCAAATAAAGATTTAGAAAAATGTTAAATTGATATTCATTTTGGGAACTACTGATTATATTTGTTCTTTCTTTTTTGCTCTGTGTCATGTAGGAAGCGTTTCACAGGTGCGTTGTCCTGCCGTTCCGCCTGCCACATTTTTCGTAAGAATATTCGATTGTTTGCCGTAACCGGGTTCTGCTTTCGGGGTTTAATAAACCCCGAACTGTTGCTACCGAAGGACAGAATGGCATTGCCACCGGGAATAACGCGGCAAAGAATCGGTTTCCATGATGTTTTTTCTTGACAACTTTAATTATCGGCTTTCATTGATGCGATTTGTTTTCTCATTGCTCCGATTGTTCAGAAACTCCCGAAAGGAGAAAAACCATGTCGATTACAGTTCATTGCCCCAAAGGGCATCGCCTGGTTGCCAACGATGATCATGTCGGTAAGACAGGAAGGTGTCCTGTTTGCAAGGCGATGGTTTCCATTCCGTTGCCGCGTACTGGCTATCTGTCCGAGACGGCCATTTTGGGCATACTTGGAGTGCCTGCGCCAAAAAAGCACACGATTGCCAACGACCTTGATGACTTTGCGGCGATGACAGGTTTGGCTACCACAACAGTCCAGCGTGATCCCCACGTCAAGTTATGTCCCTCCTGTGACAGAGAAATCGATACGGGCTATCACATTTGCCCGCACTGCCACACCTACATTTCCACACTCAGCGATTTTTAGCGCGAGTCATATTACACTTCAAAGGCATTCGGCGGCGGGGCGGTCAGGTTCACGGCGGCATGGCTTCCCGAAGTCAACAGTGCGTTGTCAATAAACCCGCACAATTTTCGGGAACGCACCGGGTGTTGCAACTTGCGGACGGCTTTGGCCTCAATCTGCCGGACTCGCTCACGGGTCACGGAAAAGATTCTGCCGACTTCTTCCAGCGTATAGGTATATCCATCGGTCAAACCGTATCGCAGTTTGATAATCTCCCGCTCGCGATAACTGAGAGCCTGCAAGACGTCGTTGATGCGATCCTTGAGCGACTCGCGATTCATTTCAAACAGAGGATCGTCTTCCCGGTGATCTTTCAAAAAGTCGCCGAACACGCTTTCTTCATGGTCGCTGACCGGCTGATCCAGTGATAGCGGCTGGCGTGTCATGCGAATGGCGTTATTAACCTCTTCCTGAGTCAGACCGCAATGCCGCACTGTCTCGTCGATGGACGGCATGGCACCATATTCCTGTGTCAGTTCGCGGGATGCCACCCGGATACGGTTCATTGTGTCCAGCAGGTGAACCGGCACGCGAATGGTGTGACTCTGGTCGGCAATCGCCCGTGTGATTGCCTGGCGAATCCACCACGTCGCGTAAGTTGAAAACTTATACCCGCGGGCGTGTTCAAATTTGTCAACCGCCCGCATCAGGCCGGTGTTGCCTTCCTGGATCAGGTCAAGGAAACTCAACCCCCGGTTCCGATAGCGTTTGGCGATGGAAACGACCAGCCGCAGGTTGCCAGCGGAAAATGTTCGTTTGGCCACATCGTATTCCTTGCGCAACTCATGCATACGCGTGATGCGCCGTCCGAGTGTGCACGGCGATTCGAGAGTCAGCCGCATGTGGCGTCGCAGTTCGTTTCGAATCGCCTTGATGTGTGGAGCGGCCATCTCGCAACTCTCCAGGTCTCCTGCCGCAGCAAGCCGCTGCATTTCGGCCAGCTTTTCATGCAACTGCTGGACTGTTTGATTGATATTGCACAATTTGTCGAGGTAGGGTTGCAATCGCTGTGTCCGCAATTCCAATTCGGAAATCAGCCGCACGGCGCGGTAACGCCGGGCTTTCATCCGGTTCCAGGCTTGTCGGCGTTCTTCGAGCGGATGTTTCCTGCTGATGGCAACGCGGAAGTCTTCCATATTGCGATTGGCGATTTTGCGCAACGTTTCCAAATGAACCGGCAGAATGGTGCTGATGTGCGTTTTAACCTTGGCGTTGGTAACGGAAACCTCGACAGTGCGGTCGAGGCGCAATTTGCCGATGCGGACCTTTTCCAGCATGTCGATGGCAACACGCAGAATGTAATCGTTCGAAAGAATATGCCGCCGATAAAGATACCGGGTTTTTTGAATATGGTCGGCGGCTTTCAACTCTTCCTGGTGACTCAGGAGCGGGATTTCCCCCATTTGAATCAAATAAATGCGAATCGGGTCGTCAATTTGGTCTTCACCCCCCGACACCTTCAACTCTAACTCGTCCGAAAACTCCTCTTCTTCGTCAAATTCTTCCTCATCCTCTTCCATGATGAGTTCGTCATCGTCAAATAACTCGAAATCGCCGACTTCCGGTGTGGCGTCGATATACCCGGTCTTGACTCTCTTGGGGGCGGGAAGAGGGGTTGTAACTAATTCGTCAAAAGACATTGTCATGAACGCAAGGCTCCGGTTTTGATCTGGAAAGGAGATAAGACGAGCGGAAAAGACCGGTGATAACGAGTGACTATCCTTTTGTTAGCATATTACATGCCAATACTTGACTTTTGTGGGCAAATGCAAAGAAATTATTTCTGATTCTTCTGATTCGAAAATTGTTTGTCCAGGGTGAACAACTGAGTTTTTATATTACTTATACTATATGTTGCAATAATTCAACAATCACAAATGAGCCATCTCTTGGTGAAGCCAAATCACATCATTGTCTTGTACCCCGAACGATATTATCATGGGATGATCACTGGTTTTTTTAGGGTACTGCAAGAAACTTGCCAATCTTGTGCAAAATACTTTTTGTCACAAACGACTCTATCTTCAAAGATTACCCATTTTACATATTCTCTTTGTCATTTCAACAGATCGGATAGGAAATTTGGAAAAAACAAGAAAAATATATTTGCTGTGTTGTATAAAATTGAAAAAATGGGAAAGTATCTTTATGTTTTTCGAATGGCGATCACGCCATGATCACCCTACAGTCATTCCTAATATTATAAATTCAGTATATTATAAATTCAGTGCCCCAGCCAAAATATGATTAACGTATGATATTAACGCATTAGAAATACATTTCTGTTTTCAAATATATTCTTGTATATTCTTGGAACAATATTGAACTGAGTGAATTGACCTTGACGCCGATCTTTGCCATAATATGCGAGTGTTCCATTGAGTTTTATCAAGGGAACCGTAGCAAAATTGTATCATTTTGCAACAGCTACTACATCATTTTGGGACAACTATATTTATGTCACTTAAATCATATATCGGGGCGGAGTTTTTGGCGGACGAGACTGTCGGTCTTTGTGAGCCTCGCGGACTGAAAGCCCTTGCGGACACATCGGAGCGGATTTCCCGGACAAACCTGGAAATGTGCTGGGCGATTGATGATTGGCCGAAATGGCGGCAAACCGCCCACGACATCAAAGCCTTCACTGTGGCGAATCTCGATACGCTACTCGATCAATTCGCCAAAAACCTGGAATCGAAAGGGATTACCGTCCTCTGGGCGGAAGACGCCGACGAAGCCAACCGGCTCGTTTTGGAAATTGCGCAGAAATATCACGTCAAAACGGTCGTCAAGGCCAAGTCGATGCTCAGCGAGGAAATCGAGCTGAACCACTGCCTGGCCGAACACGGGATCTCGGCACTCGAAACCGATTTGGGCGAATACATCATCCAGCTGGCCAATCAACGACCAACGCACATTGTTATGCCCGCACTGCACCTGAAAGCGGCGGAAATCGGGCAACTTTTCACCGACAAACTGGGCGAACCGTTCACCGCCGAGCATGGCGAGCTGACCATGATCGCCCGCCGTCGCCTGCGCGAGCAGTTTATTGCCGCCGACATGGGCATTTCCGGCATCAACTTCGGCATTGCGGAAACCGGTTCGTTCGCCCTGGTCGAAAACGAGGGCAACATCGGCCTTTCGACCACGTTGCCGAAGGTTCACGTTGCTCTCATGGGCATCGAAAAACTGTTGCCGAAGCTGGAACACTTGCCGCTGTTTTTGAACATGCTTCCCCGCATGGGGACGGGCCAAAAGCTGACCAGTTACGTCCACCTGTTCAACGGCCCGACGGAAGGCCGTGAGATGTACGTCATTCTCGTTGACAATGGCCGCACGAAAATGATCGAAGACCCGGATTTCCGATCCATGTTGCACTGCATCCGTTGCGGACTTTGCCTGAACAACTGCCCGGTTTATCGCCATGTCGGTGCCTGGGCTTACGGCTGGGTCTATCCCGGCCCCATGGGAACCGTTCTCACATCCAATCTGGTCGGGCTGGAAAAGGCGCACACATTGCCCTTCGCATCGTCGCTATGCGGAGCGTGCAGTGAAATCTGCCCGGTGAAAATTGACCTGGCTCATAAGATCGTCCGCCTGCGTCGCAAGGCCATCGACCAAAAAACGAAAGCACGCAAGTGGCTCGACATCCTCATCTGGAAGGGCTACGCCTGGGCCATGAGCGGCAAATTCCGCTACAAGATGCTCATGGCCTGCATGAAACTCGGCATGAGGTTTGTACCGTTCCTGCCGTGGCATCCCGATAAACTCGGTCAGTGGACCCGTGGCCGTGCCATCCCGCAAATTCCGAAAGAGTCCGCCTTTCGCGACTGGTGGCGGAAGAGACCGTAGAAGTGCCAGCCTCAGCACAAAATCAAGCCGGGTTACGGGTTCGGGTTTCCCAACGATATTGCGACCACCGCGCTGATGCAGACGGAAGTTGTATAGAGTGATCGGCGTACCAGTTCCGCAAATAGACTGTCCCACGCCAATCAAGTGACATTTTATCCAGGACAGCATCCGGGAACGCAAGTGACCGGTTCAACGACACCGTTCCAGAAAAACCCGTCGCTTACGCTCCGGGTTGCTGTTTTAAAACTTCACTTTCTTGGCGTTGTGCGGTATTTATCCATCACGGCATCATACAAAAATACCAATTCTCGTACAATGCCAATTTGGGTATGTGATTGATGAACGCGTCCTTACGCCCAATCTTTTCCCTCGATCATGAATTTCAGTTCCATCAATTGGGCGATGTCACGGAAATCATCAAGGTGATTCCCGTAGAACACGACACGGTGCAGGAGTGTCATCACGTCTCTGCCGATGACATTTCCGCCCCACTTGCTCAAGAGTTCCCGAGCTGTGGAACTCGTGACTTCCGCGACAATTTTTGTCCGGCAACCCTGAATGCCGGAATCATAGTCTTCACGAATGAGTCCAGACGTCACGAGGATCGTGTTATTATGTACCAGTTTCACCCAGGTCACTTCGCGGTTGATATCACGATCCACAATCACCTTGAGCGACGCGCCTTTTTCATCCTCAAGGTGTGAGCGGATGATGAAAGGAAGCCGTTCGGATTGCGGACCGTCCATTTTCGTTGAGGAAACACAGTGGGCGTGAATCACGGAGTTCGTCGCCATGTCCATCACCGGGTCCGTAATGAAACCGGGGCGTCCCATCGCAAAGAGAAACATCATCATCGAAAGTGTCGAGTCCATGTCCGCCTCGCAGGCACCGATGGCACCGTCGTCCAGAAGACGGCTGAAACCAAGACAGGGATAACCGAGAATATCGATCGGGACACCGCCGAGACATTGCATGGCCAGTGCAATCGCCCCACGTTCTTTCATCAGTTTCTTCAGTGCAAAATACGTCTTGCACGACTTGATGATCTCTTCACGGCTCGGTTCACGAATCTCCCTCGCCTGGTTGATCCAGTAATTTTCCGCTTCGGCAATCGCGTCCTCCTCCGGGATCGTTTGGTGAATTTCGACAAATTCCGCCGGCGTGACGTGGATGACCTCCGTTCCGAATTTTTCCCTGACCTGGTCGAAATCACGGGCTTCCGGGGAACCCGCTGCATAGCCCGGCTGACTGACCAGGATCAACTTGGACTTCTTCATCTTCGCCGGAACGCGGAGCAGGGAAACCAACCGTTCGATTTCGTTGATGTCGCGTGACGCTCCCAGAATGATCTTTGCTCCTTCCTGCTGCATGTAAGGAACGTAAATCCATTCGTGACCACTGTAGGGTTGGGCATAAATGGCGACTGGCAACCCTGTCGAACAAAGGACGCGAAAAGGCGCATCCGAATTACAACCGGTGAGGTGAATGCCGAGAATCGCCTCGGCTTCCGACTCCTCAATTTTGGGAAGGAGTTCCTGGACGGCATTAGGATTTTGTGGAATATGATCACCGCCGACAAATACGACATTGCCGAGTTTTTGCTGGAGTTTTTCCAGATAGGGCGAGAAGACATTTTCGACTGCTTCCCTGGTATCATATTTCAGTCCGGGCCAGCCGCCGATATGGCCCATTAAAATAACATAGACTTTGACCGGCGGCTGTTGATCCCATTCGTTGGCTGCAATCGGCAAAGCAACGTCGGACGACGCTTGCTCCCCGAAAAGAAGACCTGCCGAAAGGGCCGCTGATGTTCCTAAAAAGACACGACGGGAAATCCCGCTACAAAGTTCACACATGGTTGAGCTCCTTGTGAAAAAAGTGAAAAAATGTCCTGCCGTTTACAGGCAGGTGCAACATGGTTGTTGCGCAATCTTGCGATTACAGACCTGATCTGAACGGCCAGCCAACAAAGCCGAAAATAACATCATCAGTAGTTCCCAATCCAAGAAGAAATTGAAAAAATTGGTATAGACAAGCCCAAGGTTTTTCTGTTAAAAGGGTTGTGTAAACATCAATCAACCATTTTCAGGAGGAAAACAATGGGCTCAATCAGGAAAAATTATAGCAAAAGTTTTCAGCATGTTCAAGATCGGTTCGCCGGCGAGGTCGGAAAACTTTTCGATGAGGAGCATCCTGGTCGCGA
>WRMR01000060.1 GCA_009776995.1 Planctomycetaceae bacterium
CGTGGCTCTGATTCATCGAACAACTTATTTGGACTTGTTGGAGGGTAATTGACCATGTTTCGTTTTCTGTCATTTTCGGTATTTGTGTTGTTTTGTTCGGGAATGCTTTTCGCCAACGGACCGGGTTTGCCCACGACGGAAGCCGTCGGCAATGTTGATGGCGTGTTGAACTGGTCGCTTGGGAGTATTGTCCCAAACGAATCAAAGTTGCAAACGGTTTTTCTCGTGTATGCCGATTCCTCGGAAACCGCGCGGCAGGTACTTGATGTTGCGAAAAAGAATCCGCAAAATCTACCTGTTCCACCGAGTTTCAACGGTTCAGACGCCGTGGATGCACCTGACCAAAAGCCCGTCTGGATCAACAACGGGACAACCGATTTCGCGCTCTTTGGTCCCTGTTTCTTCCGTTGGGACGTCGAAAACCGCCAGGCTCTTCGCTGCGACCGGGGAGGGCAATTGAGCCAGTTCACCTGGTATCTCAATTGCTCCGACGCCGATGGAACGTATCAGGCCGGAGTTCCCCATTACGAGGATCGGCAAACGTATGAAAATATCAAAGTTATCCACCCGGTCACTGTGATGGAACCTCACACTCTGGCAGGCACCGTATCAACTGCGGACGACAAATTGCGGATGGACGTTGTTGCGTCCTGTGGTGAAGGTGCCGTCGTGCAGGTCGATTTTACGATCACGAATATTTCCAGGACGCCAATCGACAATCTGATACTTGGCACTTACGTCAATTTTGAAGCGAATCACGATGAAACCAACGATTACGCTGCGATTGACGCCGCTTCCGCAGGCTTGATGGTGATTGACCTTCCGACGAAACGAACCGTTCTCCTGGCCGGTCCAAATCAGCCTGTCTCCGGTCATGCCGGAACCTGGAACTCCTTTTCCCTTCTTCGAAATGGAACCGGTATTCCTTTTCCGGACTGGGCAACATTTGTCGATTTTTCACCGGAAATGAAGGAATCGCTTTTTTTGGAGCAGGCACTTGCCCAGGGATATTATCTCCCCCCAACGTTTCGTAACCCCCAGACGCCACCACTTCGCGATCTCTCCGTAGCGGAAGCGGAACAGGTGTTGCTCGACGATTGGACCCGCCAGGCGCAGGGTGAACCCTGGGGAGACCGCGCACTTGCGGAAATCGCCTGGACTCGTGAACTCGCACGTCGGTTGATGGAAAATGAGACTCTCCCGACTGTTACATGGGAAGAGGATTTGACAAGACTGGAAGAGCTGTCACGCCGTTTGCTCCGCCAGAGTGCCCGGGGTTCCGATGCGGAAATGGCAAAAAGCATCTATTTTGATGTCAGACGTGTCAAACGCAATATCATGTTCAAAAATCCGGTCATCGACTTTGACAGCGTTTTGATGATCGACCAGCCGTACCAGACACACCGGGAGGGGAATCACGAATCGATTCACCGCATGGGCGTTTCGGCAACACCGGGTGGACGCCTCCTTGTGCTGGAAGGGCTTTCGCCGGGGGGACGTCTTTGCCAGCTTGCACCGAACCCGGACGATGCAAATGGAAGACTCGGTGCTGCCGGGAGTTTTTGGCGGCCTGACCTTTCATTTGACGCCGAAAAAACCGTTTTTTGCTATAAGCTGGCCACAGAGAAAAGTTTCAAGCTTTACGAAATCGGGCTTGACGGCACTGGGTTGCGGCAACTGACGGACAGCGAGTATGACGATATTGATCCCATCTATCTCCCCGATGGAAAAATCATGTTTACCACGACACGCGGCAACTCGTATGTTCGTTGCGGACCATTCATCTATTCCTACATCCTGGCGAAATGTGACGCGGACGGGGATAATATTTACCTCATCAGTTATAACGGCGAACCCGATTTTGTGCCCTCGCTGCTGAACGACGGCCGTGTCATTTATTCGCGTTGGGAGTATTCTGACAAACCACTCTGGCGGGTTCAAAGTTTGTGGACCACGAACCAGGATGGCACCAACACCTCCGGCTTCTGGGGAAATCAGTCCGTCTGGCCGGATCACACATCGCAACCGCGTGCCATTCCCGGAAGTGAACGGATCATGTTCGTCGGAGTCGGTCATCACGACTGGTGGTCCGGTTCTGTCGGGATCATCGACCCCTACAAGGGAGGAAATTTTCCTTTCGGCTTGACCAAAGTCACTGCCGACAAAGCATGGCCGGAATGCAGTCAACCGCCGCTTGATCCGGTCGAATCGCCGAATTATCATTCTTCCGGCGTCTTTACCGGATATTCAAGCCCATATCCGCTTTCAGAAAAGGACTTCCTCGTTTCCGCCCGGGCCGAGGATGGAAAGTTTCGCCTGTATTTGATGGATGTCGATGGAAACCGCGAACTGGTTTATCAGGGAGTTCATAATATCTGGCACGCGATCCCGATCAAACCGCGTCCGGTTCCGCCGGAACACGTGGACCGCGTGGCCTGGCCGAAAAACGATTCCGACCGCAATGCAGGCGAACAGGAAGGCGGCACGTTTTATAATGCCGACGTCTATCAGGGTTTGAACGGCATTGAACGCGGCGAAGTCAAATTCCTGCGATTGATGCAGTTGGATTACAAGACCTATTCGACCTGGCGAAAAACCTTTCGTCACAGCGGCCCCGCCGTGTCGATTATTCAGGAGGAAGGGGTGAAACGTGTTTTGTCCGTCGTGCCGGTCGAACCGGACGGTTCCGTCTTTTTCGAGGCACCTTCGGGCGTTTCGCTGTATTTTCAGCTTCTTGATGAGGAAGGACGCTGTTTGCACACAATGCGCAGCTTTTCCGGCCTGATGCCCGGTGAGAACCGCAGTTGCGTCGGGTGCCACGAAATGCAGCACAGTAACGTTCCGGCGAACCTGAGCGGTGCTTCGTTGGCCGTCAAACGTTCGCCGACGCCGTTGACACCGCCATCCTGGGGAACGGAAAGCATCGGTTACGAACGCTTTGTGCAGCCGGTTCTCGACCGGTATTGCGGTGAATGCCACCAGAAAGACGGCGAAGAAGGAAAAGCGGCCATGGATTTGACATTGAGACCCGGTTACCACATTTTCCAGGAACCCTACCTGACCCTGCTGGGTTCCGCCGGATGGGGGAACCCGGTTCAAAACACAGGGCAACCGGGCTACGGATTTGCCGACGTCATCCCGGTGGAGTCCATGGATCCGACCATGAATGATCCGATTGCCCTGGCAACTCTGCCCGTGAAACAATACCTTTCCGCAAACAGCCGCCTGGTCCAGTATTGTGCCGACGGAAATCACTATGGAGTGAACGTGGACGCGGAAAGTCTGAAACGAATCATGGTCTGGGTGGATGCCTGCGGGCCCTATTGCGGCGAAGAAGAGATTCGCGCCATGGATGACCCTGACTTTGAAGGAATCGAACTCCTCCCGATACGCCCACTTGTGAAAACCGCACCGGTGATCCTGCGCCCATAGAAAGTGTCTTGAACCGGGATTTTTTAGCAAAAAACAGCAACCGGGAACACAGCCTCACCCCTCTGTTGCCCCGATTCTTTCAGACGCTTTCATTTTGCGAACGGATTGCCGTACTTGAACGGGCACGATTCGAGATGATCGTTGACCAGGCCGGTTGCCTGCAAATGGGCGTAACAGATTGTTGAGCCAAAGAATTTGAAACCAAGCCGCTTCATGTCCCGGCTGATTGTGTCGGACAGCCCGGTGCTTGCCGGAATGTCAGCGAGTGCCCCGGGGTGATTAATGATCGGTTCACCGTTCGGCAGGTAAGAACGCAGATAATCGCAAAAACTCCCGTGTTTGGCCCGGATTTCAAGAAACAGCCGTGCGTTGTTGATTGCCGCATTGATCTTCAGTCTGTTGCGCACGATGCCCGGGTCACCCATCAGCCGTTCGACGTCGCTTTCATCGAAGGCGGCCACCTTGTTTGCACGGAACCCGGCGAATGCCTTGCGGTAATTCTCGCGTTTGCGCAAAATCGTAATCCAACTCAAGCTGGCCTGTGCGCTTTCAAGAATGAGAAATTCGAACATTTTGCGGTCGTCATCGGGCTCGGGACGTCCCCATTCCTCGTCGTGATATTTGACGTACAACGGATCGTCCCCGCACCAATCGCAACGGCCTGACAGTTGAGTATTCTTTTTATTCTTCTTCAGCATGACAACTCCGTGAAAGATGAGAATCACTTGCGGCCTTCACGGAGATAATCGTCGAGCGACACTTCATGAAACTGACGGCGGTAGCGATTGGCCTGTTCGACTCTCTCTTCGTCGGGCGGTTGCAGCCGCCGGACGAACGTGTGCGTCGATTCGGCATGAATGGCCCGACTGGAAATAATCACCTTGCCACGCGGATAAAGCGTCATACCGACCTTTCCGGGGAATCGCTGGTTTTGCTCAAGGACCGGGTTCAGTTCGTTGCGGATCATCGGCGTTGGGGAACCGCTTGTTCGGATATTCAGCAACGTGAACTGCCGGCAAAAGTCATAATAGGCTTCGGACACGACCGGATCGTCCAGGGTGACCGTTTCAAACCGGTACTCCACCCAGGGCGAACGAAAGTACAGCAAGCCCGACTCCGTCTCATAAGCGTTTTCCTCGAAAAACGGATCTGCCAGATAATTCTGGAAAGCATTGTCGCTTTTGCGAAAAACCCCCCTGCAACGTTCAAAATCTTCGGCAAGCATTCCCGTCGTCACAACGGCTTTCAGGCGGCAGGACGGATCAAGCAGGGTCAACGTCCCGGCGGCTTTGTCATAAATCGTAATCTGTCCGTAGTCGCCGATGCAATCATAAACCAGGCCATCGTAAAAAATAGTGACACTTTTGGTCACCTTGTCACCGGCGATCAGACGGTTATCAATGCGAAAGCGGCGGTGTGCGGCATTTTGTGGTAAGTCATCCGCACACAACACAACAGTCGCCGCAAGCAGGAAAAAACCTGCGACCTGCGAACATAAAGTGACAAGAGCAAACCTGGCCATCCTTGACCCCGCAATGATGGGAAATACTGAAATCCTGACGGGAATGCGTTTACCTTGGTGCCAATGTGCACATCACGCGTTTGTTTTCCATCCGCTTGGGCGGCGTTTCGATTTTGGCCACGTCGCTCAGTTGTTCAATCATGAACTCCATCAGCTTTTGACCCTCCTCAACGTGGGCCAGTTCGCGTCCGCGAAAGACGACGAAAATCTGCACCTTGTCCTTGTGCACGAGAAATTCGCGAGCCTGTTTCAGCCGCACTTGGACGTCGTGGTCGCCTGTTTTCGGCCGGAGTCGCAATTGCTTGATTTTTGTCCTGTTGACCTGTTGTTTTGTCTGTCGTTTTTTCTGCTGGTATTTGAATTTACCGTAATCCATGATACGACAAACCGGCGGCTTGGCATCCGGTGCCACTTCGACCAGATCAAGTCCCGCCGAACGCGCCGCAAAAATGGCTTCGGATGTACTCAATACACCCAATTGTTCACCTTCCGCCGAAACAACGCGGACAGGTGAAATGCGAATCATCTCGTTGATTCGATGCTGACTTTTGGTGTCGTAAATTCTGCTGTCTGTCCTCCTCTGCGTCATACTTTCTCCGTATGGAACATCTCTTTCTAAGCAAGAACTGCAATCGTTTTTATTGGTTGGCAGATATGAGGCCGGAATTTTTGCCCGAATATCGGAAAAATTTACCCCCAGGACATATCTGCCATAATCCTTGTAACAACAATATAAGAGAGAAAACCCGCTTTGACTACAGGCGATACATTTTTTTTCCCGGGAAAATCAGTTTTTCACTCAAAAATTTCATCGATTGCGCAAAAATCTATCCTTAATTCAGGGATGGTTTTCGATTGACGTCATTTTTCCTGGTTCCTGATCGGCAAAGTTGGGCGAAAAATCTGATCCCGTATTCACTTCTTCGTCATCAATCCATGCTGAACTTGATTTCTCGTCTTAAATTCTTAAAACGGCGATTTCATTTCGGTCGTGGATGCCGTCTTTGCTGGTTTGTGTCAAGCGAATGCCGACCAAAATCTGCTCCGGGTCGCCGTCACCCCGGCTGAGGATATCCCGACCGAATCCGGCATGTTGCCGCATTTCAGGTCCAATCACAACCCATTGCCCCAAAAGCAGTTTCGTTTCAACGGCCAACTGGTCAAATGACAATTTCGATTGAAAGACGATTCTGGTCAGCTCACCCGCTTCGGAAGAATATTTGCTGGTTTTCCCGCCGTAATGGATTTCCGGAACCGTTTTGACCAAAACGGAGCCATCCGGTTGTTCGTCGGTGGTAATCAAAATTTTGCCTACTGCGTTTTCGTAAACCTGGCCGCCGGAATTGCCATCGACCACCGCCAAGACAGGCAGTTTCGGAATCATATTCCGTTCGCAGATGGGAAATTCCAACGGCTGTTTCCGCATCATGGGGACTGTTTTATACTCATGGAGCAGTTCGGTCGTGGCACCACCTGCCTGGGTCACTTGAACATAAGGTTTTTGTGGAGGGATGTCACGTAACTCCAGTAACCGTTCCAATGAAACAGGAATTTTCGACGAAAGCATCCCCTGGCGCAAGCCGTGGTGGTACAAGGAATTCCGAACTGTTATCGGAATTTCACTCTCATCGGCGTCCAGCCAGAACCGCTCCAGGAGTTCGCGGCGATCGTAAGGAATTCTGATGACGTAAACGTCGATAGCGACAGCGTTTTGAGCAAGAGACACGGGAGAAAAGGGAGAATTACTTCCTCCGTGAAATGGTTTATCGCGTTGGAAAATCGCCGTGATTCCCGACCATGGCGTACAGGAAACGCTCATACCTGCGAGTAATATGAGTGCAATAATAATCGCTGTCCTTAGGATTATTTTCCGTTCCAAAATCGAACAATCTTCCGCTGGATGTCATTTTGCTGAAAAATCATGGAAGACTAACAATTTTACTGTAAAACGTCAAGACATGTTCCCACTAAAACCCGTAAACAAAATTTACAAAGGGCACACAAATAACCAGTTGTTCGATCAATCAGAGCCGCGACGGTAACGGAGTGGTTATTCCGCTCGAAGACTTTCACGGCTCTGACTGAAATGTTCACGTTATTTTTGCGCGACTCTCATGGAATAGAACCTCCCGTTGAAAAATAAGGATTGCTTTAACCTGTGTTTTCTGGTAAACTGCATGCTTCGTGAGAAGGATACGATTCGCGCGAAATACACATTTTGCCCGTTTATTTTTTACAACTAATGATTAATAAAAGATTTACGGTAATCGATGAACTCGTTGTTTTTGTTGTTTGAATTCAATTTTACCACCTAAAATAACCGATGAAATGTCAAAAGTGCGATAAATTTGCCACATTTCACATTACTGAATTGACCGGTGGCAAGCCGATCGAACTGCACTTTTGTGAAGATCACGCGCGTGAATATTTGAGCGAATCGGCTGACCAGAGTGAGGCAACCGCAACGCTTGCCGCGTCGCTGGCACAAAATATTGCACTCAATCAGGCAGTTGAAAACTTGCAGGAAATCGATCAACAGGCATGTCCTGCTTGCGGAATCAGTTTTTTTGAATTTCGTAACAAGGGGCGGCTCGGTTGTTCCTTTGATTACACCTGTTTCGGTGAACAGCTCGGCGTTTTGGTCGAGAATATTCATGGGGAGCGTCAACATGTCGGCAAATCGCCCCGCTCAACACAAATCAACAAGCCTGACCGTCGAACGCAACTGATCAAGTTGCGACGCGAGCTTGATGAGTCGATCGCGATTGAAGACTACGAAAACGCGAAAAAACTCAGCGACCAGATTCGTGAAATTGAGAACGAACAATCGCACTGAGGGGGGTATGCGAAGCTGCGGAGGAAACAAAGGGGGTAACGATTGTTAAACAATCTTTGCGTACTTTGTGCCCATGCGTGAAACAAACTGGAATCAAACGCCATGTCGAAACGGAATTCGGCGCAACCCATCACTATGACGCAAAAGTTGCTCGGAAAATGGGCGACTTTGTGCGTCCAAAGTCCGTATCCCGTCTTGACGTTGTGCGTTCTTTTTTCGTTGGCGGGCTATATCGCAGCTTGGATATTGTGGTTTCCTTATTCATCGCCGGTTTCCCAGTTGCTCAAAAACTGCAACGAGCGGCTTGCCTGGGAAGAGACGAGTCGGCGAACCCAGTTTAATTCGGACATCATGATCCGGGTTTCGATTCCCGATTCGGGCCGATTGTCGCAACCCCTGAGCGATCTCCCGGCGTCGAAACAGCCGCTGAATGCCGAAGAACGCCTTGATGCTGCGGTCGATTTGCTTAAAGACAAATTGTCCGGCGGCAAAAAATATTTCTGTGACGTGATATCAAGCCGGGACATGCAGCCCGGCTCAACGCGGGAATTGTATGAGTTGCCCGACGATGCTTTCCAGACGCTGTACGCAGAACTGCATGATGCCCGGCAGGTTCTCGGTGGCCGATGGGCGTTGCTGGAAAGTGCCAGTTATGTCGATTGGTTAATCGCACGATTGAATCAAAACCGGGCGGAAATGACAAAAATCACGTCGCAAAAGGATTCGGAAGGAGTGGCGTTACCCGACCACGCAACACCCTCAACGAATATACCTGTTCCGCTGATACAAAACCGACGCCTCCTTGTTGCGGCGGCGCGATTTGCCGAAGGGTTGCGGTCCAATCTTTCACAACCCGGATCACAACAGAATTGCAAACTGATCACTCCCTGGCAACTCAATCCTAACAATCGGTTTGGCCAAACGGATGCCACGAGTGCCACCGGCAAAGCGCAACCGCATCGGGAAACCACAGTGATCCTTTGGGCAAGACTCGCAGAGCCGCAACTGGCCAACCTGTTGGACAGGCGTGTGATCGGCAAGCATAAAAAAATCGATCACCAGTTGATCGGCAAATTGAATGCTTCGATGACGGAACTGTTCCGCATTGTCGAAGACGCGAGGCAGGAATTTGACGACATTGCCATCGAACCGTTTGGGGTTCCTGTGGACGTTCATCACGGTCAGACAGCCCCGTTTCCCTTGCGGACCGCCGGGGCGTTGGTCATGTTCGCCGTTTTGACGCTGTTGTTTATTGCCGGTCTCGGCCATATCCGGCTATACCTCGGAATACTTATCGTGACGGTCTGTTCTTTTGGAACCTATCTTGGTTTCTGCGCCCTGTGGTTCGAAATGGTGACGCCGTACATGTTGTTCATCGGCATTTCAGTACCCCTGTTCGGAATTTGCGCGGGCGTTTTGCAGGCCGCGACGTATCTCAACGCCCGTCACAGGGGGCGTTCGGTTTCCGAAGCCATTATCGCCATGATGCAAATGTCTGGCAAGTCAACCCTGAGCGGCGGCCTGATTTCGGTGATCGTGTTTCTTGCCGGTGTGTTTTACCTTTGGTTTTATCCGGTCGAACCGACGACGGCAACATTGTCATTTCGCTCATCGCTGGTCGGTATCAATTTGACGCTGTTCCTGCTCGTACTATCAGTGCTTGCCTGTCTGATCGGCCAGCTTGCGGTCATGCCTGCATTGATGCAAGTCGTGGAATCCAATCACGATGTGATAACCGCCCCCTGGCAACGATTGCTTGAAACACGAAACGACCTGGCACCTCACAGAACACTGCCGACGATTCCGTTTTCGGTCAATGTCGTGTTGACGCTTGCGTTGTTCGGCGGATTCCTGTACTTTGCTTCACGTCCGAATGTGATCAATGACTGTGGAGAACAATATTTCGTCACCGTGTCGGAAAAGCAAGCTGCCGTCATGCCGATTCTCGTATCACGGGAATGTTTTTTGCAAGCGGGATGGGATGACATTCCCGGCCTGTTCGCCTGTGACGCATCCCAACTCGTTGCGGACAACGACGCGAACAGATGCGTCATGATCGATAACATGTCACGTATTGCGGGACATACGTCAATGCAGCAGAAAATCCCGCTTCCGGACCAGCGCATGCTTTACAATTCACTCCACGAATTGTATCAGCGGTTGGCCGAACAGTTTGCGGAACTACAAAAGCTCGTTGCCGACGGCACATCGCAAACGGCATGGCTGCAGGAAGACCTTCGCCTGTGTCAAACAGCAGGTTCACAGATTGCCGAAGCGTGCCGGTTGTTGTCGCAAATTCCGCAACAGGAATACGGCGAACGGATTGACGCATGGCAGCAGGCCATTGCCAGCGATCTGGTCGCACAGCAAAGAAGTCTGCAAATCCGTTTGCGTCATGCCGATATGCCGGGTACGGGAACCCCATTGCCCTTGCCGAAACGGTTTCTTGGTGCTGATCAACAGCCGCTTGTCTGGCTTTTCCCGGTGGAAAACTGGCAAAAGGTCACATCGCAGGAACAGCCGTTGTCGGTAATCGACCTGTTGACAGCCCGGATCAGCCAATTGAAAACGCAACCGAACCACTTGCTTTCAGCCCGGGGCGGTTTTCCCCTTCTGGTTTTGAACGGCCGTCAACTGATGCGTCAGCAGTTGCCGGTTGTCGGAGCCGTGACGCTGGTTGCGCTGCTGTTGTCGATCGTGGTCCTGAATCAATCGATAGCGGCCGGAGCAATGACCGTTTTGACGTTCACCAGCGGCATTTCGCTTTATGGGTTGATCCTCTTGACCCTCGGTATTCCTCTAGGGAAAATCACGCTCTTTTCCATCGCGTTTTTCCCGCTGACTGTGCCGCTGTTTCTCGATTTGTTTCGCCAGGCAAGGGGCTCTCCCAATCATTTCAAGGCCAACCTCGGTGGAACGTTGATTTGTTTCGGCGTCGGAATGGTCATCACAGGACACTTGATGTTTTCCGCCGACGCCGCGCTCGTGATCGCGGGTCGCGCCATGACCATCGGCTGGGCCGCGCTCATGTTGCCGCTGATGATCAGTCTCATCAGCATTCCGCAACCGGAAAACGCCGGACAAACGCCTACATTTGCTGATCAAGAGTCCGATCAATTCCCCGATCCCCCCAAGCCGAAACAACCTGCCAGTCTGGCACCGCGCGACCAGCTTGATTTTTATCGCGAACGCATCGAGGCGTCCCACGTTTTCGGCAGTCTGTTGAATGATCGTGATGAACAACCACTGTCTCACAACGACCAGCCGCTTTACCAAAGCAAGCGACAAGATATTCAAGAAAAGCACACTCAAGACAAGCAACTGCTTTCCAGGCGGTCACATTACCGTTTGGAGAGCGACAACTTGTTTGGCAACAACCCGTCCGGCGATAGTCCATCTGCAAAACCCGGGGCACTAGTCTCTCGTGAAAACCGGGGGGAAACTGTTTCTTCGCCGGAAATAACCGATGTTTCCAAGGCAGCCAAGCAAATTGCCGACCGGAACACGAATCCAATCGTTGATCCCTTGCCACCACCCGAAGTTTCCGTCAAGCCGAAATTTCCTCCGGTGTGGAGCGTTGGAACAAAACGTCGCGCCACGCGAATCCTTGTACTCGAACACGCCGATGAGGCGGCTGTAAACCGCGAAAAAGTGGTGTCTTTAGCCCCGCCAGCTGAGCGAGGTGTCGCCCGAAAGTCGCCGAAAATCGTACTGGCGGCCAACTTGCCAAAAAAATCGCAACTCACCTATCGCGAGAACGACATGGAATCGCCAACCATTCTGCCGATGCATCGACAAGGCAAAACCACGGAAAAAACACAGACAACGTCCCGGCGAAAGTTGGGATAACGACACAGGCGGCTTTCTCCGAAAATGACAGTCTGTTTTGGAAAAACCGATCTGTCTCAATCCGCACACAAATGGGATTGCCACATGCGTTCATGATTTTTTTCTCACCACGATAGCACGAAGGGAATGCAGAATGAAGAATATTTTTTCCACACACATGGAGGATCACACGATCATTCTGCATTCATCATTCTCCGTTCTGCATTATCCTTCGTGTCTTCGTGGTGAAAGTCTTGAGGGTGAACAACGGTAACATGTTGTGTGAAATCACAGTAGCTGGCAAACTTGTGAAAACCTCAAGTGAGTCCACCAATGTCATCCGGATGGGGGAAATCCACAAGTCCAATGGGATGATGGGTGGGGAAAACCCCCGTCTGCCCGGCTGATGAATTTCGATTGCGCTGCCGTTCGAAGACTTCATTCATGGACGAAATGATTTACCTGTTAAGCAATTGGATCAACAGACGCATGTTGTCTGTCGGTTTCTTGATGACGCTGACGATGGCCTCCAGCATGAGCTGGTTTTTGGCCAGGTTTGACGTTTCGGCGGCGTAGTCGGTGTCGCGGATTTCGCTGTTCATTGTGGAGGCAGTTTCAATGAGGTCTTCCAGTTGATCGAGGTTGCGGCCGACCTCATATTTCTGAAAACTGCCGATTCGTCCGCGAAACGTGCTGATCTGCTGAATGGATTCCTCGACGATGCGGTAAGCTCCCTTCGTGTCGGTCAACAAGTCCTTGTTGCTGCCGTAACGCAGTTGGGCAAGGTAACCGCTCGGTCCGCCGATGTTCGTGGTATAAATGCTCTGAAACGCGATCCGCACCTGTTGCGACGGATTGACATCGGGGCCGAGTTGCATCAAGGCTCCGCCTCCGGTGATGCGAAAGCCGGTCACATCACCTTCGCGCACGTCCGGGTTGATCCAAATCGCCATGTCGAGTTCGGTCGTGTTCACCGATGCGACGCAACCGTTGCCGACGGCAAGACGGCCGTTGATCGTGGCCGAAACATTGACGCCGACGGCACGTTCGGTGACGTTGCCGAAGCGGTCAACGATGGGGAAACTTTCACCGGGCAGTTTCGCCTGCACATCGACAAAGGCGTCCGATCCGTATTCGGTCGAGTAAAAAATGATGCCGACCGCCGCTTCGTCGCTGGCGCAAAGCATCGGCGCACCGTTTGCGCTGTTCGTTTGCGCGACGGTCATAGTGCCGCCGTCGCCGATGTGCAATCGTCCCGTTCCGTCAGGCGGATTGGCACTTCCCGGCACGAATTGCGGAATTGACGCGGTAAACATTTGCCCCAGCTTGGCGTCGTTGTTGATGAGGTCGATGATTTCCTGCACCGTCGGCGGGTTGTTCGGGTCGATGCCGATGGCCAACTGGTTCGACGTGTAATCATAAGCGGCACTCGGACCGTTCGCGTCGAACACGACGCGCACGTCGCAACCGGTCAAACCCGAATCGGGATTTTTTGCCGAAACGCTGAACACCGCGTTGATGCCGCCGCCCGATGTGATCGTCACTGACGCCAACGGGTCTTGCACAACGTCAAGCCCCGAACTGCTGAAACGAATCGTCGGACAGCCATCGCCCGTTTCGCAATTGTCGGGGTCTAACGTCGGCGAAAGCAGTCCGCACCCGGTGCTGTCGCAAATATGGGAAACGCTGACGCCGAGTTTGTTCAGCAGTTCGATTTCCTCGTTTGTGGCGGGGTGATCGAAATAATCGACCAGATCGTTGGCCGTCGTCACGACACGCCCGTCTTTGTCCGTTTCGAGATAAACGGTCAACGTGCCCGGATCAACCAGGCCGCCGGACACGGTTGCCATGCGTTCGTCGATGTTGAGATAACCGTCGCTTGACAATCGCGGCGGGTCGTTCGGGTCGTAAGTCTGTTGCGGCACGAAGCGGAACACGTTGGCCGCGTCGCTTGCCTCAAAGAGCGTTTGCAACTCCTGCATGTCAATCGCGTCGCGGTTCGGGTCGTTCTTGCGTCCGGTAAAATCGATATTGAAAATGACCAGCCCGCGTGTTTCGTCGAATTCGACCGATTCGTTGGCCGAATCGGCGAACATGACGCCGTAACCATCGTAATCGCCCGTCTTGCCCCAGGTTTTCAGCGAAAACGACGTGCCGGGGTCGAGTCCCTGCACGACGGCTTCAGCATTGCTGTAAGTTGGTGTGTCACTGTATCCGACGCCAAGCGACTGTCCCGGCGCGGCAACGAATGTGATGTTTGGCGAGTTGGCCGGTCCGAGAAACTGCAACGCATTGCCCGCAACGACCGACCCGCAATAAGCGTACTCTTCAAACGGCGTCACGATGCCCAACCCGCTCGTGCAGTTCGGCAACGACGCGACGACCATGCCGTTGTTTTTCGCGTCGCGCAGGGCGTCAGACGTGTTAATCAGCTCGACTACCTGCCCGGCGGTGGTCAGCACTTCCGGCGGCTGGTTGCCGATGGCCGGCTTGGTTTGCAGCACAATTTCAATGCAATTCGGCTCATTTCCCTGGCCGGGCGTAAAGTTGAGCGTCAGCGTATCGTTGCCCTCGCGCGGGGCGGTGTACTTGATGACGAAATTGCCGCCGAGCGTTCCCGCTTCGCTGGCTGTTAAAATAATATCGTTGT
>WRMR01000061.1 GCA_009776995.1 Planctomycetaceae bacterium
GCAGTCGTTTGGAGTTAAATCCCAACTGTTACAGTAAGGTTTATTTTTTGGTATTGCTTGAATATTGAATTTATGGTCCACCTTTGTTTCGCTGTTTTACGCAGAGATCGTCGTTTTCCACGGAGGAGTCCCATGTTTCAGGATGAATTGCTCAATCGCGTCGCCAAAAATGCTCCCGTGACCGTCATGGCCCGGGGTATGCTCGAAAATATCCTCAGCCCGGCAAAATTGGACGACATTTTTCAACATCATGTTCGAACACAACGTCAACGCACCATTCTTTTTTCCTTCCTCGTCGAACTCATGCTACTCGTCGCGTGCAAAATCCGTCCGAGCGTTCATGCCGCGTACAAAGCCTGGCATGAGAAACTGCCGTTCACCGTCGATGCGGTGTATGACAAAATCGCCTGCATCGAAATTCCCGTTTCCGAAGCCCTGCTGTCCAAGACCGCCGAAACCATGATTCAAGTCCTCCGCGAAATCAAGCCGCCGGAACCGGAACTCATCCCCGGCTATCGGCTCCGTATCGTGGATGGCAACAAAATCGCCGCCACCGATCGCCGACTGAAAGTTCTTCGCGAACAAAACGCCGCGCCGTTGCCCGACTTCGCATTGGTGGTGTTCGAGCCGCCTTGGAATCTTATCACGCACACGATTCTTTGCCGCGACGGTCACGCCCAGGAACGCAGTCTGTTTCCGCAACTCGTCAAGCTGGCTCATCCCGGCGATTATTAGAGATGGCCTTTTGGCCGATCTTGACTTTTGGCACTAATTTCCCTTTCTGTCCGATTCCCAGCTCCAGTTTGAAGCCCAGGAATTCAAAACCGTCACGGACGTGTGTGACTTTTGTCTTTTCCATCGAGAGTTCGAGAGCACATTGTTCGCGAAGAAACTCGCGGATTTCCTCTTTGAGCGATTCGACGTAACCCCAGTCGTTTGGAGTTAAAAGTCAATCGTCGTTGTCATGTTTTTTGAGGAGTTTTGCGGTGGAGGCGTGGTGTTGGCGTTTTGTTGGTTTTCTTGGCGTCGTGGGTGGTCGTGGGTGCGGCGACGCTTCGTGTATTTGCGCATCGGGACCAGCATGGCCAGGACGCGCAACGCCATCGCCAACTCCTTCGGTGTCATGTCATGAAAAATTTTCCAATCCGCATTCGACAAAACCGCATCCAGGCCACGTTCAAAGTGCAAAGCTCAAAACGCAAAGTGATTTCATCTCTGCACTCTGCATTCCACTCACCCGACGGTTCCCAAACTTCGCCGGTGGCCGTTGCGACAAAGAATCGTGTGCGTGATGAGATTCCAGACCGGCTCGAACACCATCAGGGCGAAGCCGGGCAACGGCGCGGCGTTTTGTTCGCGAAGTGCTTTCAGCCGGCGATTTTCTTCCAAGAGATGAGGGGTGAGGGACGAGACTCCAAAGGAGACTCACCCCTGGTTCCTCGTCCCTTCCTAAGGCGACATCAACGCGCTCATGTCAAGCGCGCACTCGTGAACTTCCCGCGTCGCAAACTCACCTTGCATTTCCCAGGCAACATCCAGCGGTAGGAAAGTTTGGCCGCCGTTGTTTCCAGCTTTCCAATCCAAAATGAGCTTGACTTTCTGCGTTTCCTGCTCGCTCATGACGTTCGCCTTCATGGCACTGACTCCTTTTTTGGGGTTGTCACTTGTTGTGGAAACTAACGTTACAATCCCAAAAATGGAATCTTTTTTCAAGACCAATTCTCTCCCCACTTGCCCGGATTACGTAAGTTCAAGGTTGCACCCGTCCTTATCCCTATTTATTGATTTGCGAATCACTCTATAATTAAAAGGAGGGAAATTTTGTTTTTGGCTTGATATTTCAAACATCCGGGAAAGGGAATTATGGAATCGCCGCGAATTCGTCGTGCTTTGATGAGCGTCAGTGACAAAATGGGGTTAGCTTCGTTTGCCAAAGGGCTTGTGGCCGCAGGAGTTGATCTTTACAGCACCGGCGGGACGCGAAAACACCTCGAAAACGAAGGCATCCCGGTACGGGACATTTCCGATTACACCGGCTTTCCCGAAATGATGGATGGCCGGCTCAAAACACTGCATCCCAAAGTGCATGGCGGGATTCTTTTCCGGCACGATAACCAAAGTGATGTTCAGTCCATGGTCGAACACGGCATTTTGTCGTTCGAGCTGGTTGTGGTCAACCTGTACCCTTTTGAGGCCACTGTCGCCAAAGAAAACGTAACCGATGAGGAAGCCATTGAGCAAATCGACATCGGCGGCCCAACCATGGTGCGTGCGGCGGCGAAAAACCACAAGTTTGTGACTATCGTGACGCATTCGGAACAATACCCGGTTGTCCTCGAACAGATTCAGGCAACCGGGGCAACAACGTTGCCAATGCGACGCTCGCTGGCGAAAGACGCATTCACGCACACGGCGTCGTATGATACCGCGATTTCCCGGTTTTTCATCGAACGCTCCACCGACGGCGAGTTCCCGGAAACCTTCAATGCAACGTACCGCAGAGAAGCCGTTTTGCGCTACGGCGAAAACCCGCACCAAAAAGCCGCTTTGTACGTTGACAAAAAATCGCGTTCGGCCAATGTGGTTTCCGCCCGACAGTTGAACGGCAAGGAACTGTCGTATAACAACATCCTTGCCCTCGATGCGGCACTGGCCATTGTGCGCCGTTTTGACCGGCCCGCCGTTTCGGTTATCAAGCACAACAACCCCTGTGGTGCCGCCATCGCCGACACGATTTGCGAGGCAACGCAAAACGCCATGGCCGGCGACCCGCTCAGTGCCTTCGGGTCGGTCCTCGGATTCAACCGCAATGTCGATGTGGCAACCGCTGAACTGCTCTCGCAACCGGGACTGTTTGTTGAGGCCATCGTCGCGCCGGAATTCGACCCGCAGGCTCTCGAAATCCTCAAAACGAAACCGAAATGGCACGCCAATGTGCGGCTTTTGCAATGCGGTTCGCTGGAAGTTCAGAGTTCAAGGTTCAGAGTTCAGAGTAAAAACACTCTCCACTCTGCGCTCTACACACAACACTTTCTTGAAGGCGGGGCGTTATTGCAGGACGCTGACGTTGAAAACGACCCGGAAGACCAGTGGCAGGTGGTGACCAACGCCAAACCCTCCGACTCGCAGATGGCCGACCTTCGCTTTGCGTGGGAAATCGTGCGGCATGTCAAATCCAACGCCATCACGTTGGCCAAAGACGGTATGTTGCTCGGTGCGGGCGCAGGTCAGATGAGCCGCGTCGATTCCGTCGAAATCGCCATCAAAAAAGCGGGCGACCGTATCGCCGGTTCGGTGCTGGCCTCGGACGCCTTTTTCCCCTTCCCCGACTCGATTGAAGCGATTGCGCAACACGGCGTCAAGGCAGTCATCCAACCCGGCGGTTCGCGCAACGACGAGGCCGTCATTGAAGCGTGCAACAAATATGACATCGCGATGGTCTTTACCGGGCGAAGGCATTTCAAGCATTAGAGTGTGTCTTTATCTCAACAGCAGCTGAACGGAGCGCAGCGGAGTGACCGGTTTTTTGAGTGGAAACCGCCATTTCCGGTCACTTCGTTCGGCCACTTCGTGACCTCTCTGCGTTCCCGATTGTCGTAGTTCTTGCGCAAAATCCCGGTTAAGCCACTTTCTCCATATCGACCGTGCAGAGAGAATCGCCCTGTTGCATTCGGCGTGACATTTCGGTATCATTGGAAGAGGTGCTGTTTGTCACCGTTTGAGTTTTGCAGCACAAAAACACGATCTTTTTATGAGAGGAAACCCATGACTCACTCCATCATGCCATCCGGTCGGGCCTGCGTCGTCATTCTGGCATTGCTTGCCCTGTTACTTCTTATACCTCAAGTGCGGACAAAGGCCGGCGACACGTCGAAAGACGAGCAAAAATGGACGCCGTTGTTCGATGGCAAGACGCTCGACGGCTGGTCGGTTTCCAGGATCGAAGCGGACAAAAAAGCCGAAATCAAAGACGGTTGTATCATCGTCGGACGCGATGACCTCGCATCGGGCGTCAAATACGACAAACCGTTCCCGAAGTCGAACTACGAAATCATGTACCAGGCCAAACGGGTCAAGGGCTACGACTTTTTCGGGACGATCACGTTTCCTGTCAAGGAATCGCATTGCAGTTTCGTCGCCGGCGGCTGGAGCGGCAGTGTGATCGGTCTGTCGTCGATCAACGGCTATGACGCGTCGGAAAACGAGACATCCGCCTTTTACGAGTTCAAGGACAAGCAGTGGTACCAGTTCCGTGTGCGTGTCAGCGATGACCGCATCACGGTTTGGTGTTACCCGGTTGACGAGGACGGCAAAATCATTGAGGCCGACAAAGACGATCCCAAAGCCGCAGCCGCAGGACGAGAGGAAGTTGAAAAACCGAAAGCCGACCTTGCGCTGAAGGACAAGCGGGTTTCAACCCGATTGGAAGTCACGTTTTTCCAGCCTCTGGGCATTTCCACCTGGAACACCGAGGGACACCTCCGCGACATCAAATACCGCGAACTGACGCCTGAAGAGATAGAGGAAATCCAACAATTGCCGGACCGCCCATTGTGAGAGGGAAAGGCAGGGTGGTTACGACCTGGCCGCAATCGTGTTGATCGGCAGACCACTTGCCCACAAAAGTCTGACACTTGACACAGGTTGTTCTGGATTGTATTCTGGAATTCGGTGCGCCTGCGTGGAATTTCGTGTCATTTTTTGACAAAGCGAAATGACCAGGCGGTTGAGCAAGATGATTTTTTCAGGAGAACACAATGATGAACCAAAACAGTATTTTTTCACGACGGGAATTCATGAACCAAACCGGCAAACTCGGACTTATGGCGGCCATGACCGCTTATGCTCCGACCGTTCTGGTGGCTTCCGGGCAGAGTGACGGCAAAGCGGCGATCCTCGGCGGTACACCGGTCAGCCGCGCAAATTTTTCCGGCTGGCCGGTTCTCGAAGGCACAGAGGTCGAATACCTGACTGACGTTGTTAGTTCAGGACGGTGGTGTCGGTTGTCCGGCGATTTCTACGTCGAGCGATTTGAACAGGAATATGCGGAGATGTGCGGTGCCAAACATTGTGTCGCGACAAACGGCGGCACAACCGCTCTTGTTGCTTCGCTTGGAGCTTTGGGAGCCGGGCCGGGCGACGAGGTCATTACGTCTCCTTACACGTTCATTGCGACCTTCAACAGCATTTTGTCGCACTATGCTCTTCCCGTTCCGGCAGACGTCGATTTGGAGAGCTTTCAGATTGACCCGAAAAAGATGGATACCCTCTGCACGGACAATACGATCTGCCTGCTTCCGGTGCATATCGGAGGCTACCCTGCGGATATGGACGGGATTATGGCCATCGGCAAACGCCGGAATATTCCGGTCATCGAAGACGCCTGCCAGGGGCATCTGGGCAAATGGCGCGACAAGTACCTCGGTACGGTCGGGTTGGCGGGGTGTTTCAGCTTCCAGGTGTCGAAAAATCTGAATTGCGGCGAGGGCGGCGCCGTCCTGACCGATGATGAAGTGTTTGCCCAAAAGGTTTACATGTCGCATCACGTCAACGCCACCAAAGGTTCCTACACCCGTGATTTCGATTTTGACGATTGCCGCGGCAGCAATTTCCGCATGACGGAATTTCAAGGGGCCGTGCTTTGTTCGCAGATCAAGCTGATCGAGGAATATGCCCAACAACGTCAGGAAAACGGGATTTATCTGAACCAACTCCTTTCCGAAATTCCGGGTATCTATCCGGCAAAGTTTTACCCGAACGCGACACAAGGCGCATGGCACCTTTACATGTACCGCATTGTCGAGGAGGAATTCGGGTTGAACAAGCATCAATTTGCCAGAGCGATGGGTGCGGAAGGAATCGGAACCGGAGGCGGCTACGGCTACATCAATTGGGTGGAATACATCCGCAAGATTTTCGCCTGTCGTGCCGGCTCGCGGGTTTACTCAAAAAAGACCATGGACGACTATGCCGAACGCGTGGGAACGCTCCCCATGTTTCACCGTCTTTACACACAAGCACTTTGGCTCTTCCAGCAGATGATGATCGGTCCGCGCAGCAACATGGACATCATTGCCGAGGCTGCCCGGCGGATTCATAAAAACGCCGCCGAAATCGCCAAGCTGTAACTGTTTCGCTTTTTTTGTTTTCATCAACCCAATCAGGAAGGCGGTCACGTCGTGACCGCCGCAAAGCGACCATCGGCTTCCCGGTGGAGCATCGTATTCCTTTACCCGGAGTCTTATCTGAAAATCAACCTGTTTTTTAAGGAGTTACGATCAATGATGACAACCTCTTATCGAATGATTGCGGGATGCGCGAGTCTGCTTGCGACTGTGGCATTCCTGTTCTGTTCCGTGCCAGCCCTTTATGCCGATGGAGAAAAAGGTGCCCCGGAGACGATGACCGTCGGGGCGGCTTCGGTTGACATCACCTGTGAGCCGGGGCCGGAAATGGCTGGATTTGCAGCCCGGGTGCAACCCTCAACCAACGTGCGGACGCATCTGTTCGCACGAGCACTTTACCTTGCGAAAGACGGCGAAACCATGCTTTGGCTGGTTGCCGATTCACTCGGTTATTCGCAGGAAATCGTCGCCAGGATCAAAACCGAACTGTCGCGGCAACTGTCGATCGAACCCTGGCGCATTGTCGTTGCGGCAACGCATACACACAGTGCCCCGGTCGCTTCCCGACTCAGCACCACAGGTGAGTATTCCGATGAGTACGTCGAAACGATTCTTGTGCCGGGTCTGCTTAAAGCGGCACGGAATGCCAGGCAATCCGCCGAACCGTGCCGGATGGTCGAGGCAACCGGCGATGTCGATCTTTCCATTGATCGTCGGGGCAAGGCGACGAAGCACACGGAAAAACGCGTCCCCGCCGTCGGATTCCAACGCGGGGACGGGACGTTCAAGGCAGTATTGATCGGCTACACAATGCACCCGGTCTGCTACATGAGTGGGGACATCGCCGCCGAGTGGCCGGGTGCGGTGGCCGATGCAGTGCATGAAATCTTTTCGCCGGAAACGGAACCGTTTGTTCTGCAAGGTGCCTGCGGCAACATCAACCCCGTGAAAAGGAACATGTCCGACGAGGAAATGCGGGAAGTCGGGCAGACGATCACGCAATCCGTTGCCGAACAACTCAAAACAGCAAAGCCGATTGAACCGTACTTTGCGATTCGCACACGGGACATGGCCGTGTTGCTCGATGTGTGCGACGAGGCGGGTATCGACGCTTTTGTTGAAAGTCAACGCACCACGTATGCCGGTAGTACCATTGCACTCAAGGCCTGTGATAACTGGGAGGCATGGGCGCGAAACGAACTGGCACAAGGTGGCCGCGATTACGTTGAAATCGAAGCGGCGGCCATCGTGCTGGGGCATCGCGTTTTTGTCACCGCGCCGTTTGAAACGCTTTCCTGGATGAATCCCGAACTGGCCAAGCACACGACATTCGACTGTTTCGCACTCGGCTATACGAACGGCTGTTACAACTACCTGCCGCACGATGCCGCTTACGACGAAGGAGGTTATGAGCCTGGCAACTCGCATCTTTGGTATCGGAATTTCCGTTGCCGACGTGGCGAACTGGAACGCCTGGCCGCGAACTCGGCCCCCGTGGTGGAACTGACGGCACGAATCGCCGGACTGAAAAAGTCGGACTGAACCGGAGGCGGATACAGTGCCATGGATTGGGCGGATTACGTCCGAAAAACCTACGAAGGACGGGCGGCGTCGCGCGTCTATTCCAGGAAGGCCATGGACGACTATGTCGAACGCGTTGGAACATTTCCATCAATGAACCGACTTTGTTCGGAAGCTCTTTGGCTTTCCCAGACCATGATGATCGGCCCGCGCAGCAATATGGACATCATTGCCGAGGCTACCCGGCGGATTCATAAAAACGCCGCCGAAATTGCCAAGCTGTAACCGTTCACGGTTACCAATGCAGACATACATCGATGTTCTGTAGTCGCGCAAAAATAACGTGAACATTTCAATCAGAGCCGCGAGAGTCATCGAACGGAATGACCGTTCCGTGACCGTCGCGGCTCTGATGATCGAACATCTGGTTTTGACATGAGCCCCTGGCACGGAAGGCATCCATGACGCGGAATTTACGAAACGATATGCTTACGATCTGGCGGGCGGGGGTTGACGGGGTGGATGTCCGGCGTTTGGTCGGTGAGCATCTTCGGGTTGAAAAGGATCGGCTTGTTATTGGCGAAGCGGCGTACCCGCTTGCCGGCATTCAACGCATCACAGTCATCGGGGCGGGTAAGGCAACTGCGAATATGGCGTCAGTCGTCGAACAGGTCTTGGCCGAACAAATCGACGCGGGAATGGTCGCCGGTTGGGTCAATATTCCCGAAAGTTGCGAAGTGCCATTGCGCGTCATTCGGCAACACGTTGCCCGTCCCGCCGGGGTCAATGAGCCGACCGAAGCGGGTGTGTTCGGAACGCGGCAGATGCTCACGTTGATCGAGGAGACGAATCGCGCGTTGGATCGTCAGGGCGTCCCGCTTTCGCAACATCTTGTACTTTGCCTCATCTCGGGCGGCGGTTCGGCTCTGATGCCCTTGCCTGAGCCGGGGGTGACGCTCGAACAAAAACTCGCCGTCACGCGATTCCTTTCCGCATCCGGTGCGACGATCAACGAAATCAACACCGTCCGCAAGCAGCTCAGCGGCGTCAAGGGTGGTAGGTTGAAACGCCATTGTCGTGGTACAACGCTGGTCGGCCTGATTCTTTCCGACGTGCTTGGCGACCCGCTCGACGTCATCGCATCCGGGCCGACGGTTGATAACACCACGACGGCTCTTGACGCAATCAAGGTGCTTGAAAAATACGGCTTTGACCAGGAAGGCTTCGGGCTTCAGGCTTCAGGCTTCAGGGGATGGGAAAAAAATCCGAATGTCAATCCCGAATCCCGAATCCCGAAGTCGGAAGCCCGAAATTACGTCATCGGCAACAACGCAACGGCTGTTGACGCAGCAGGCATGGAAGCGGTTCATCGCGGTTATTCGCCTGTGATGCTGTGTGCAACGCAATCGGAAGGTGATGTCGAGACGCTTGCGGAACATTTCGTCGATGTGATCCGAAAGGCGGGCGATTCCAACACGCTTTCCGACTGCCTCATCAGCGGGGGTGAGCCGACGGTCAAACTGGTGCCGGAAAGTCAACGCGGGCTGGGCGGACGCAATCAGCAACTTGTTCTGTCCGTGATTTGCCGCCTGTTTTCCGATGAAACATGGCTTGACACCGTTCGTGGCAACCCGGATGCCTGTCCGTTTGCGTTTCTCTCCGGCGGAACCGATGGCGAAGACGGTCCGACCGACGCGGCAGGAGCGTTTTTCGATGGTTCCATTCTGCACCATATTGCCCGGTCTGGTATTGACCCATACGATTATCTGAAACGTAACGATGCTTATCATTTTTTTGAACAATTCGATGCCCTGGTGACAACCGGTCCCACCGGCACGAATGTCTGCGACATTCGTGTTCTTGTCACGAAAGCAGGCGTTCATTCATCTTTTTCTGTAAAATCGACACAATCATAACAACACGCAGCCTTTTCGCGACCGGCTAGACATGGTTTTCATTATTTTTTGGGCAACCAACACCATGTTCCTGTCTTCTGACCTAACCTTTTAACAAGCGCAACGAAGAGTAGGGTGGTCACGGCGTGGCCGTCTTACCAGTAACATCGCGCTGTAGAATTAACATCCTGTCGTTGCATTTGCGCGACTGAGTTTCGGAGCATTGATGTTTTCCCCGTTTGAGAAGAATTGTGTGCTTAAGAAAGGAAAAAAATGTTGAACAAATTGCGAATCGGAAAAAAACTGACACTGAGCTTCGGGATCGTCATCATGTTGTTGTTGGCAATGACCATTGTGACGGCCTACAGCTACTCGATTCTTACGAAATCGACGAGCGATGTGCTGGCATTATTTGAAAGATCCATTCAGACCAATGAAGCCATCGATGGTGCCAACGAAATGCGGCAAATGTTTCTTGTCTATTTGACGGAATCTGATCCCCAGTTGATGGTGGATTTCGATACCAGGCTGCGGCAAAACATATCGATTATGCAAAAAATCCATGACAACACCTTTATTGATAAAAACAGGGAACTGGCCACTGAAATCCAGGGCATTCTGGACGACGTGGCAGCCCGGAAAAACGATTACGTGAAGCAGGAAGCGGAGATTGCCGGACTTCGTGCCGATTGCAATGCCATTTCAGACAAGGTGGCAAGAGGACTTCAGAAAACCTGTGACGCCGTGCATGAAATGATCAAAAAAACGGCCGCAAGTAACGACCAGGGTGAACAGATGGTCGAAATCACCAAAGTGGAACTGGAAAAATCACTCATGGACTGTGTTGTCATGGTCGGTCATGTTTTGTCGACCCGCGACAGCTTTGTCTATTCCACCCGGGACTCAGACCGGGAGTGGTATGAACAATTGACTGATGAGAATTTGAAAAAACTGGCAGAAGGGCTTATGGAAATCCAGCCGCTCCTGCCGACGGGAGAGATTTCAACCAAGTTTGGCGAAGTCATCGAGACATGTGACACCTGGGGAAAAGCCGCACTGAATTACATCGAAAGCATCAAGGAACTTCGCAAACAACAAGACCCGCTTCGCGCAAGAATTATGGATTCCATTGACAAGTCCAATGAGTTACTTGTGAATATCACCAATACGATTGAGTCTGAAGGACAACATCAACACAGCATCATCGCCGCGTCCAAAACCGCTGGTTATCTTGTTGCCGCAGCGGCGATTCTCATAGCTGTTACCGTAAGTTGGTTGTTGACAAAATCCGTGTCCGGCGGAATCACGGGGATTGTCGGTCTCTTCCGCAAAATCACCGGGGAAGGCGACCTCAACGTGGCGATTGACGAGTCGTTCTTGAGGCGGTCAGATGAAATTGGGGAACTGGCCAACCAGGCCAAGTCGATTATCGCCGATCTTCATTCCGTAACCGAAGTGGGACAAGCGGCTGCTCGGGGCGATTGGACGCACAAGGTCCGTATCAAGGGCGGGAAGGACGAAATGAACAAGAACCTTGCGGCGATGTTCGACCAGGTCAATGAAGTTCTGCAACAGGTGCATGGTTCCGTCCAGCAGGTATCCGCCGGGGCATCCCAGGTGAATTCGGCAAGCGAAAGCCTTTCACAAGGTGCCACCGAATCGGCGGCCAGCCTTGAGGAAATCACCTCGTCGATGACCGAAATGGGTTCCCAAACGCATCAAAACGCCCAGAATGCAGCGGAAGCCAGCCATTTGGCCAAGGACGCAAGCAACGCGGCGAACAACGGCCAGACCATGATGAAGCAGATGATTCACTCGATGGAACAGATCACGAAAAATTCGCAGGATGTGCAAAAAGTGGTCAAGGTCATCGACGACATCGCGTTTCAGACGAACCTGCTGGCACTCAACGCGGCGGTCGAAGCGGCCCGTGCAGGTGTGCATGGCAAGGGGTTCGCTGTTGTGGCCGAAGAGGTGCGTAATCTGGCCGCCCGTTGTGCGAAAGCCGCCGGAGAAACGACGCAAATGATTGAAAACAACAACCGCCAGATCAAGGATGGTGCGGAGATTGCGGAAAAAACGGCTCAAATGCTCGACCAGATTGTGACCCATGTTGCGAGTACGACCAACCTGATTCACGAAATTGCAACCGCCAGCAACGAACAGGCGCAAGGCGTGTCGCAGGTCACCCAGGCATTACAGCAGATTGATGCGGTCACTCAACAAAATTCGGCCAGTGCGGAGGAAACCGCCAGCGTGTCGAGTGAAATGAACAGTCACGTCGGCAAGTTGCAACAGGTCGTGGAACGCTTCAAATTGCGCAGCACCCAATCATTGGCAAATACGACGGGTTACACGCGAAAAGAAAGCAAATCATTGGCGAGTTACGAAATACCGGCTGATTCGGGCAATCGGGCAACCCTGAAAAAAACGGCAACTCAACACAGCCAGACATCCGGGGAACCCTGGGGTGGCGGAACCGCAACGGCCGTATTGCCGAAAGAGGGTGAGCCGAATTATGATTTCAAACTCGACGACAGCGAGTTCGGAAAATTTTGACAGATATTCCCTATTCTTCTCATTGAACCGTAAATGCAACAAGCAAAACCGCAATCGTGAGATTGCGGTTTTTTTGTCTTATGTGCCAGGCGGAAGGTTCAATCTCTGCCGCCACCATATCCACCATATCCGCCATACGGACTACGGCGGGCAGGCGGCTCCTCTTCTTGGGCAGCGGTGAAAGCGGCTTCATCTTCGACTCTCTCCGGGTGATGAACGCGACCCATGAAAAGAATGCCGTTGTCCGTATTCTCGCGGATCAAAAACAGGAACGGGTGATCCGCGTAAAACCTCTTGGGTTCGGGCGGCTCGCCGTGACCGTAGCCTCCGACTCCCGTCACGGCAGAGGCAACTGTGCCTTCTTCATCGACCTTGATCTGAGCCTGTTGGCGAAAGAGGTTAATAAAGAACCCCGGTTCATCGGTCATTTTCGAGAAATGCGCCTCGTCTGTCCCAAAAGCACGACTGACTCCCAGTTGCGTCATGGCGGGAATCAGATCAGTTTCGTCTTGAAAAGAAAAACGCGGCAGTTTGATTTTCACCTCCTGAACTTTGAGCTTGTTGTCGATTCGTCGTAGCAACTGCGGCGTCAATTTTTCCTCCAGTTGGGACAAACCATCCGCATCTTCCGGAAGGAGAATCAGAAGATGGGTATTTCCGCGATACGATTTTTTGAGTGCCTTGAAACCTCTGTCTTCGCAATACCAAACGTCTTGCTGACAGTTCATCATCGCCGTTCTGCTGATGGTGTCGTCGGCATGGCGAAACCATTCCGGCTTTGTTGCGCGTTTGTAGAAAACCGATTCCCATCGTGCCTTGAAATAGACGGCGTTCAGAACCATCATGCGAAGTTCCGGAGAAATGTCCGCCTCCGAAATGACATTTTGAATGGTCCCCCTGGTATTTTCGGAACACCAATCGTTGATTGTCCGGGCAACTTCGGAAGGATCGCCGCCCTGAAAATCCGCATCGAAAATCTCTGCGAGGAATCGACGCCCCAGCAGATCGCGATAGCTCTCATGGAAATCACAGTCTTCCTGCGACCAAAACGAGGAGGCCGACTCCAAAACCAGTGGGGCTTGCTCTGTCCTGTGACTCAAACTGCGGGCCGTTGATTCGGCGCGGGCATTGAACGCCGTCATGTGCAGGTATTTTTCAAAGAACTTCGAGTTGTCCTGAAAGTGCAGGGCTTTTCGGATTTCCTTTGCCGTTTCACCTGCCGCCCCGTCGTGCAGCATGGTCAGGATCATGGCCGCGCTCCACGGTGAACAGACAACGTTTTGGTTTTTCATGTCCTCACCGGTAATCAACTCCCGGTACAATTCGAGCGAAAACCGTTTCAAAGCCCTGACCCGTTCTTCCGCCTGAACCTGAGCCCGGCGATTCATCGGAAAATTCCATGCCGGCGGATACTCGTATTGCAAATCATCTGGAAAATCACCGTAGAGATGCCAGCCATCCTCATCTTCATCGTGTCCGTCGTTATCCTCATCCCAGGCGTCCGATTCCTCCGCCACATCTTCCCAACGGCTGTCAAACGGGCTTTCCCCATCCTGTGCTGTGATTGCAGTCGCATATCCGCTGAAAAGCAGCAGAATGGCTGTCAAGAAACTGCCCGGCAAAAATAATCGTGTTGACATGAGAAACCTTTCGATGTACAGGGAGACGCTCATTCAAAAAATGCATCAGACTGTACAATATTGTTATTCCAAAAGACCGTTTGATCAACCCTATTCTTCCCTCAAGAAGACAGTTCATGCAAAATTGTCATGAAAAAGCCGATGATTTTAGTTAACTGAGAGAATTTCGCCGGAAAAGTTCGCAGGCAATCCAAGCGGCGGTCACGGAGGATTGCGCTGGTGGCACAGTGGCCGCCCTGCCTTTTGCCGCACGAAGACCGGCGGCTATCGTTCCGTGTCCAGCAGATGGCTGACCTGATGGCGGAAGTCGATTAACTCCTGGTCCTGTTCCGGGCTGAACGAGCCGATGACATGGGCGTAGGTGTCCATCCACACGGCGAAACGGTAACGTTCTTCGGCGGTCAGTTGCAAATCGCGGTGCGCTTCGATTTCCGCCGGGGTTTGGA
>WRMR01000062.1 GCA_009776995.1 Planctomycetaceae bacterium
CGGGCGCAGGTCGTGCCGAATCGCACGATGGCCGGATCGGTTTCCAACTGGCTCTCGCCCGGCCACGCAACGGCACGTCCGTTCCTCACGGTCTCAAAGCCGCCGTTTTGCACAAGATTTTGATAGCCCTGATAAGGGTCGTTGTATTGCTGCAAGTCGGGATGCGCCGTGCTTTCCGTACCGGGCAACGCGGTTTGTGACGCCGGCGCAGTATCCATTCCGCTTTGTTCGTCGATATGATAGTAAACGTGAATGTCATTGATCGAGCGCGGCGGGATGCTTGTGAGCGTTGCCATGACCTGGCGTTGAATCGGGTCGATCAACTTGCCCGGCACGCGCGAACGATCCGAACCTTGCACGAGAATATCTGTCGGCAATCCGACACGGCCATGCGCGAACGACCCGCGAAGATCGAACATCACCGACGGGCTGTCAATGGCCGTTTCACTGTCGTTGACGATACAGAATGTCGAGCGGCATTCGTAGCCGTTGGGGTGGCTGTAATTATCGCCGGATGACCAGCCTCGAGAATTATCAGAATCAGGATAAACCCGGAGCGGACACCGTTCCGATTCGCCGACGGTCACGGCAACCGTTGACTCGCTGGCGTCAAGCAATTCGAGCTGCACGTCGTCGTACCACGCTGTGCCGGTGCCGCGCAACACGGTTCCGACTTCGGCCACGAGTGCGTTCTGCGGCGCGGTAAATTCGACTTCGATTTTCTTCCAGTCGAAGTTTCGCTCGTTGGTCGTTGCCATCGGCGAAATGGTGAACGGTTCGCCGTCCGGTCCGACATGAATGTACCAACCGGCGGTTCCGTTGATGTTTTCGCCCCTGACCCAGCCGGAAAAGCGATACTTCGCACCGGGACGAATCAAAATGCGGTCTTGCCGCGCGGCAATCCAAGTCGGCTCGGCACCTTCCGCGACAACGGTTTTGACGCAACACGTCCCGGAATGCGGATTTTCATGGCTCCAGAAAATCTGGTGCGCCGCGTCCTGTTCGTCAAACTTCCAAGAGTCAGGTTCCCCTTCATCAATTCGTGTTGCATCGGGTGCGATACCGGACGGTTGGTCGAAATTGCCATTTTCAATTCCTGCCTTGTAGTTGAGTATTTCCTGTTCCGGCAATGGAACCCGACGCCAATCTGAAGTACCGGTCAGGTTCGTATAAACGTAATACCGCACCGTTTCACCGGGCTTGGCGTCAATGGGAACATAAAGAACGGTATCGACATGATACATTCCTTCATTTTCTTCACTCTTCTGACCGAGTTGCCAGCCTGTTCCATAAATCACTTCCTGACCATCGGCCCGCACGACACGGAGCTTGTCGGTTTCCGAAGCTGGAAGTCCCGGCAACGGCACGGCAACCGGAAGCCCCGCCAGTTCGGTGGTGCCGCGATTTTCAAAATCCATGGGAATGCGATTTTCCCATATCCCGCCGCCGCTGAAAAACAGCGACGTGTGCCACGGCGGTTGATCGGCAAAAGCATGCGCCCGCAAAAGCAGCACAATGCAGAAAAATAATAGAGAAAACTGTTTCATCGTTTTGTCCTTTTCCTTGAAAGGAGGGTGTCTTCAATGGAAGCAAAAGCCGGAACGAAGCGCAACGTAATGACGGGATGATTCGGAAACGCATCATCGTTGCCTGAATCCCGTCATTGCGTCTAAGTACCGGCTTCATTCCGGCAACTCAATCTTTTGTTTGGCTACTCAATCGGTCGAATCCAAATATTGCGGAATTTGACGCCGGAGTGATGATCCTGGAGCATGACCGGTCCCCGGGTTTGCACCGGATACGGCCCCGGGAGTGCCCTGTGCGAGACGGTACCGAGAATTTCCTGGTGATTTTGCACGATTACGCCGTTGTAAATGATTGTCACATAAGCCGGTGAGACCATCTTGTCGCCGTCAAACGTGGGGGCGGTGAAGAAAATGTCAAAACTCTGCCACTCGCCGGGCTTGCGTGCCGGGTTGACCAGCGGCGGAAACTGACCGTAAATCGCCCCGGCGTTGCCATCGGCGTAAATGAAGCTGTCACAGGATTCGATGACCTGGATTTCGAACAGCCCCATCGGAAAAACGCCGCTGTTACCCCAGTTCATGCGGTCTTCCGGTCCCAACGGCGTGACCCATTCGAGGTGCAACTGGCAACTGCCGAACTCCTCTTTGGTGCGAAGTTGCCCGGTTTTGACAATATCGAACGCGCCGTCCGCGATGCCGTCGCCGATGGGTTGGCCATCGGTTCGCTGCCAGGCGTCGAGATTACCGCCGTCGAACAACACGATGGCGTCGTCCGGTGCCGTAACGCCGAGGTCACCCGTGCCGGGCGTAACTTTTTTCGGCTGCGGACGCGTCTGGTCATGCACCCGCCATTTCGAGTTCGGCAAAAACGGACCGTCCGTATAACCCGGCGCGTCCTGGGCCATGATGGCTGGGGAAAAAGACAACGCAAAGGTTGCCAACAACATGGTGAGTGAAAGTTTTTGCATGGTGCTACCTCCAAAAAGAATTGTTTAACCCCGGTTTCAGGAAACCAGGAAGAAGTCCGTGTTTGATCTCTGTTAATCTGCGGCTGAATCACGTTGCTTTCAGTGTTTTCGTGACACTTCAGCCGAATATTTGGATGCAATTATATCATGAATTCACACAAATTACGCCATCCGGGACTGGGAAACTGTTAAAACCCACCATTCAGGAGGATAGCGAGGAGTTTGAAATTGACATTTCTCTCGAACGGCCGATAGAATCACCACTGACAGACAAGGTCGTCTTTGGAAGTATGCGACTACACCGTGGCCGCCCTAAGAACCCGCACAGAAATAAGAAATCAGTTGTTCGATCCTTCAGAGCCGCGACGGTCACGGAGCGGTCATTCCGCTCGATAACTCTCGCGGCTCTGATGGGAGCGTCTCTGATGGGAAATGTTCACGTGATGATTGCGCGACTCCTAACTGTCTTACACCGCCCTGTCTTGCACCGTCTTGCCTTGCAGACACTTTCTGAGATAACGTCCCGTCGCGTTGTCTTCGAGGGCGGCGATCTGTTCCGGGGTGCCGGCGGCGAGAAGATGTCCGCCGCGTTCGCCGCCTTCGGGACCGAGGTCGATGATCCAGTCGGCGGTTTTTATCACGTCGAGATTGTGTTCGATAACAATAACCGTATTACCCAAGTCCACCAGTTCGGACAACACGTCGAGCAGTTGTTTGATGTCGTGCAGGTGCAAGCCCGAAGTCGGTTCGTCAAGGACGTAAAGCGTATTGCCGGTTTCGACGCGCGACAGTTCGGCGGCCAGTTTGATGCGCTGCGCCTCGCCGCCGCTGAGCGTTGTTGACGACTGACCGAGCGTCAGGTAGCCCAGCCCGACGCGGTGGAGGCTGTCGAGTACGCGCGCGATGGCCGGGAAGTTCCTGAAAAATCCGGCGGCCTCGACAATCGGCATGTCAAGTACGTCGGCAATCGATTTTTCCTTGTAGCGAATGTCGAGCGTCTGACGGTTGAAGCGTTTGCCTTCGCAATCGGGACAAACCGCGTACATGTCGGGCAGGAAGTGCATTTCAATTTTGCGCAACCCTTGCCCCTGACAGGTTTCGCAACGCCCTCCCGCCACATTGAAGCTGAACCGCCCCAGTTTGTAACCTCGCCGTTTCGCGTCGCGGGTTTGGGCGAACACCTTGCGGATTTCATCGAACACGCCGGTATAGGTTGCCGGATTGCTGCGCGGCGAACGCCCGATCGGCGACTGGTCGATGCGGATCAGTTTGTCAATTTTGCCTGCCCCCTTGATGTTCCGGTGCGGGCCGGGCTTTTGACGGGTGCCGTACAATCGCTGCGTCAGCGCGGGCACGAGCGTCTCGTTGAGCAATGAGCTTTTCCCCGAACCGCTAACGCCAGTGACACACAAGAAGATACCCAGCGGGAACGACACGGTTACGTCTTTCAGGTTGTGCAACGTACAGCCTTCGAGCGTCAACATGCGGCTCTTGACCGGCTTGCGGCGTTTTTTCGGCACAGGGATCGCCAGTGTACCGTTGAGGTAATTGCCCGTCAGCGAATTGGCGTCCCGCTCGACATCATTGGGCGTGCCTTGTGCCATGATTGTGCCGCCGTTTTTGCCCGCTCCCGGACCGAAATCGATCAGCCAATCAGCTTCGCGCATGATCGCCTCATCATGCTCGACGACGATGACCGTATTACCACGTTGTTGCATGTTGCGCATCGCGTCGATGAGCCGCCGGTTGTCACGCGGATGCAAGCCGATTGACGGTTCATCAAGCACATAGCAAACGCCGACCAGTCCCGTGCCGAGTCCCGACGCCAGCCGCACGCGCTGCAACTCACCGCCGCTGAGCGAGTCCGCCGAACGGTCGAGCGTCAGATAATCCAGTCCGACGCGATTGAGAAAATCCAGCCGCAACACGATTTGTTCAACGATGGGCATTGCCACCAGCCGCAATTCGTCCGGAAATTCGAGTGCCCTGAAAAATTCGAGCGATTTTTCGATGGTCATTGCACAGACTTCGTGGATGCGTTGCTTGGCAATGGTCACGCTGCGAGCTTCGCGCCGCAGCCTCGCCCCGCCACATTCACGGCAACGAACAGAACCACGAAATTGTTGCAAATGCTCGCGTTCCTTCTTCCCCTGCGTCGATTGGTAAACGTCTTCAAACAATTGGAGCAAACCGGGAAATGCAGAATGCAGAATGCAGAATCCAGAGTGGGATTCTTCTTTCAAGACTGGGGTTATGGAATTGCATTCGGCATGATCTTTTTTCTGGATTTTGCATCCACCATTCTGCATTCCATCACATTCTGCATTCTGCATTCTGCATTCTGCATTTCCGTAAAACAGCATGTCGCGGATTTGCTCGTCGAGTTCCGCAATGGGCGTCTTGGAAAAATCGCCGTGTTGTTCCCAAAAGCGGTCGAGCACTGATCTGTAAAGCCGCATTGACGTGAGCGAAGCGTTTTTGAACACCGCAACACCACCTTTGGCAATCGACAGTTGCGGATCAGGTACGAGTAATTCGTAATCAAAGGTCTCAATTTCGCCCATGCCCTGGCAGTCGGGACACGCGCCGTAAGGGCTGTTGAAGCTGAACGTGCGCGGTTCCAGCTCGGCATAATTGATCTTGCACTTCGCACAGGCGTAGTGTGTGCTGTAAAGCAGGTCTTTCCAAACGCTGCGGGTCGTGCCGTCCGGGTTGGTGAGACGCTCCTTTTCACAGGAGGCAATGATCGTCCCTTCGCCGAATTTCACCGCCAGTTTGAGCGATTCGGACAGCCGTGACTGAATGCCTTCACGCAACACGAGTCGGTCGATGACCACTTCAATGTGGTGCAACTTGTTCGGATCAAGTTCCGGTGGCTCTTCGACATCGACAATGATCCCATCCACCCGTGCGCGGACAAACCCGGCCTTGATGATCTTGCGAAATACCTCGTTGTGTTGCCCGCGATGCCCCTGCACCATCGGGGCAAGCAACATGAGACGACAGCCTTCGGGTAACGAAAGCACTTCTTCAAGTATCTGTTCGGGCGACTGCTGCCGGATCGCACGTCCACAGTTCCAACAATGAGCCAGTCCGGCACGCGAGTACAGGACGCGCAAATAGTCATACACCTCGGTGAGGGTTGCGACCGTGCTGCGCGGGTTGTTGGCACTGTTCTTCTGGTCAATCGAAATCGTCGGCTGCAACCCCTTGATATATTCGACGTCGGGGCGTTCCAGTTGGTGCAGAAACTGCCGCGCATAAACGGACAGGCTTTCGATATATTGGCGGCGGCCTTCGGCGTAAATCGTGTCGAACGCGAGCGAGCTCTTGCCCGACCCGCTCGGCCCGGTGATAACCACCAGCCGGTTGCGCGGGATGTCGAGCGTGACGTTTTTCAGATTATGAACCTGCGCTTTTTCGATGTGGATCGGTTGCATGTCTTCTCATGGCGGTTCCCTGGGAACTTCGTGCGGCAAAAACGCAACCGGTCATTGTAGCACAAGACGGTGGATGCTGCTATATGAGTTCTTCTACCGCAGTACCGTGCCTATGACGCTCCGGCAAAGAATGTGTCTTTAACTCAACAGCAGCCGGGAACGGAGCGTAGCGAAGTGACCGGTTTTGGGGTGGAAATCGCCTTCTCCGGTCACTCCGTTCGGCCACTTCGTGACCCTCTCTGCGTTCCCGGTTGCTGTTTCTTGTGTTTCTTGCGCAAAAACTATGGTTTAAGACACTCTCTCAACGAAATGCGCACACATCCGTTTTGAGACTTTTGAATAACCTGTTTATTTTTCAAATGTCTGATTTTAGTGTATTCCAAAGTTCTGAAATGGGAAAACGGACTTTATTTTGTCGAATTTCGATTTATAATGGATTGTTTGCAAAACTCTTGGAAACCGGAGGTAAAAATCCATGTCGCCCGCTGAACCCAGACAGATCACTATTTTCGACACCACCTTGCGCGACGGTGAACAGTCGCCCGGAGCCAGCATGAACCTTGCGGAAAAGCTGGAAGTGGCACAGGCTCTCACCGAACTGGGTGTCGACGTCATTGAGGCTGGTTTTCCGATTTCCTCGCCCGGTGATCTCGAAGCGGTGCGGGAAGTGGCCAAACTCGTGCGAGGCGTCGAGGTTTGCGGCTTGGCCCGCAGTCAGAAAAAAGACATTGACGCCGCGTGGGAGGCACTCAAGGATGCCGAACAGCCGCGCATTCATGTTTTTCTGGCGACCAGTGCCATTCATCGGGAACACAAATTGCGGAAATCTGAGGACGAAATCATCGCCATGGCCGTCGAATCGGTGCGCTATGCACGCAATTTGGCACCGAAAGTCGAGTTTTCACCGGAAGACGCGTCGCGGACGGACATCGACTACCTCTGCCGGGTTGTTGAAGCGGTGATTGACGCGGGAGCCACGTCGGTCAATATTCCCGATACGGTCGGCTACGCGACGCCGCCGGAAATGGACGAGCGGATCAAGTCTCTCATCCATCGCGTGCCGAACATCGACAAGACGGTCCTCAGCGTACATTGCCACAACGACCTCGGCATGGCAACGGCCAACAGTCTGGCGGCGGTCATGGCCGGAGCGGGGCAGATTGAATGCACGATCAACGCATTGGGCGAACGGGCGGGTAATTGCGCCCTCGAAGAAGTTGTCATGGCGATGAAAACCCGATCCGATATTTACAATACACGGACGAACATTGTGACCAACCGCCTGGTGCCTGTCAGTCGGCTTGTTTCGACGATCACCGGCCTGCGTGTCCCGCGCAACAAAGCGATTGTCGGGCAGAACGCTTTTGCTCACGAGTCGGGCATTCACCAGGACGGGATGCTCAAAAATCCGTCCACCTACGAGATTATGAAACCGGAAGATGTCGGTTTGCAAAAGAGCGACCTTGTGCTGGGCAAGCACAGCGGTCGTGCGGCTCTGATCGACCGTGCCAGGTCACTGGGACACGAATTGACGCCGGAACAGATTGACGTCGTCTTCGCTGAGTTCAAGCGGCTCGCTGACCGCAAAAAAGATGTTTATGACGCCGACATCATTGCTATCATCGAACAGCGCGTGCAGCATAAAACGATCGTCACTTGGGAATTTGATTCCTACCAGCTCGAAAGCGGGACTGGCAAGGCTCCGAACGTGACGTTGACGCTCAAACGGGCGGGCAGGACGTTCAGCAAAACGATTTCCGAAGGCGACGGCCCGGTGGACGCGATGTTTGTCGCGGTGTGTGAACTGACGAATACGAAAATGCAGTGCCGCGAATACACGATTCGCAGTGTGACCGACGGTCAGGACGCCCAGGGTGAGGTGTCCGTCTATGTTGACAGCAGCGGTCGCAACGAACGTGGTCTGGGCATTTCGACGGACATTTTCGAGGCCAGTGCCCTCGCCTTTGTCAATGCGGTCAACCGCATTCTCGAAGGTGGCAGGAAATCATAGGAGTCGCGCAAAAATCACGTGAATATTTCCATCAGAGCAACGAGAGTCGTCGAGCAAAATGACCGCTCCGTCACCGTAGCGGCTCTGATTAATCGAATTTATATGCGTGAGTCCATAGCGTCAATTTGCACGAGGTCATCAGCACGTTTTTTGCTTCAACCGCAACGGTTGTTGTTCAAAAAAATACAGCCAGAGGGACATCATTTCAGGATGACAAGACCGAATCACGACCCATACCCGCTTTCCTGGTACCGGAACGATCTGGAGCAACGCTTCGGGTTTCGCGGCGGACGGTTCACCAATGTCAACGCAAAGCTCATGTTCCTGCTGGCACTGGTGGGGACGACATTGTTTTACATCACGCTGTTTTTCCTTCCGGACTCGTTTTTCAAGGCAATGTGCACCGAACGCGGCGTCATACCGTATCCGACCGTCTTCTTCGGCTTTTGGACATTGGCGATTCTCGCGGTCAAGTGGTCGAAGTTGCGTGAACAGCGCAAAGCCCTCGCGTTTCCGGTGCTGCCGGATACCATTGGATTCGTCATTTCTCCCAACACGGTTGATCTGGTGCTGGAAATCATTCGCAAAACGGCGTCCGATCCCAATGCCTATTTGCTGTATCGCCGAATCATTTCGACGCTCTCGAATTTGAAAAACATCGGACGGGTTTCCGACGTGAACGACATTCTGCAATCGCACGCCGAACGCGACGAAAACGCGCTCGAAACGACTTACACGCTGGTCAACGGTTTCCTTTGGGCCATCCCCGTATTGGGTTTCATCGGAACCGTACTCGGGCTTTCGGTCGCCATTGGCGGATTCGGTGCCGTACTGAGTTCGACGACCGAACTGGACACAATCTCACAGTCACTCCAACAGGTGACCGCCGGGCTGGCCACCGCGTTTGAAACGACCTTGCTTGCGCTGGTCATTGCGCTGTTTCTTTATCTCATGGCAACCGCGCTGCGCAAGGCGGAGGAGGAATTTCTCGATTCGTGCGCGGAATACTGCAACAGCCACATCGTCGAACATCTCCGCGTGTCGCCTTTTGAACCGGATGAGGAATGACCGATGTCTCGCAAAAACCGGAGTTCACCGATCTCGTTTTTTTCGTTCCAGGACATCATGATGTGCGTCTGTGGACTGCTGATCATGGTCTCGCTGCTTTTGACGCTGAACCTGGTCAACAAGGACTTCGGTATTCCGGCAAACGAAAAAAAGACCACGCCGGAGATGTTCGATGACATGTTGCGGCAAATCGCCGAATTGGAATCCGCCGTCGGGTCGCTCGAACGCGAACTCACTGCGCGAACGGCTGTTGCCGATGCGAACGCCTTTTTGAACGAAGAGGAAATCCTTGAACGTATTACGTCCCTCGAAACGGAAATCGTGATGCTCAAGGCGGACGTGGAACGAAATGACGCCGTCATTGCACAAAGCGACCGGGAACACGAGCGTCTCCGCGAATTATCGGTGGCCATTGCGCGGCTGAACACAAACATCGAAACGGTCGAACAAAACATCAAACACTTTGACCAACGGAATTCCGAACTGACCGAAAACACGTTTTTTATTTCCAATCGGCATGACTCCGCCTTGAAACCCTGGCTCGTCGTGTGCAACGCGAATGACATCAGCGTCATTTCGCCCGACACGGGCAAATCGCAAACGCACACGCGGGCTTCGTTCCCTGACTGGGCAAAAACCCGGCCCAAAGACCGGGAGTATTTCGTGTTCTACGTGCGTCCCTCGGCTGTCGGTTATTACGAACCCCTGCTCAACCTGTTGCAACGGCAGGGCTACAAAACGGGTCTCGACCTGATCGGCGAAATGACGAGCGTTCGGATCGTTGCCGACGAGAACGAGGTGTTGTGACAGTTCCCGACGCATCCCGCTGCCACCCCACCAAACCTCATATTTTGTGAGTTCATGGTCGAAATTTCAAAACTGCCAGTTGAACCTCATTTGCCCAATGCCCAATCGCGTAACCAGGGTTTACAACACCCCCCAAGGCCGGGTGTCGTAAAATTTTGTGCGCCCCCATTGGAACAGACCACTGTTGCTGTCTTGCTTTTGCCGTGAGCCGGGTTATACTTAATGTGTGAATCGCAAGATCACTCTTCCACTACCCCGTCACTGGATAAGGAAAAACTCATGACACGCAACTTTTTGACGCTCTTGGTATTTGTCGGCCTGATCGGTTCATCGTCCGTCTTGCTGGCACAGGAAAAATACACGATCCAGCCCCGTTTTGAACCGGGCAAATTCGTTCAAACGCTGGCAACGGACAACGACATGGTGATGCGAGTCGGGGATTTGGAGTCTGAAGACGGCATCCCGATGAAGCAGGAACAGAAGATCAAGTATCTCGTGGAAGCGTCGCAGCCGGACGCACAGGGAACCCAAAAAGTGAAAATGACGTTTGCGGAAATCAAAATGACCCAAAACATGATGGGCGTGGAGATGATCTATGACAGCACCGACGAAGACTTGCAGGATCCGAACCTGGCACCCATGTTCAATGCCATGCTTGGGGCTGAGTTCACGTTCGACCTGACCAAAGACGGCAAGTCGGAAAACGTTAAAGGCTTTGACGAAATGTGGGAAAAAATGTTCAAAAACATGCCGGGACCAGCGGCGGAAATGATCCAGTCGATGAAGGAAAACATGGGCGATGAAATGTTTTCCAACATGCTTGGTGGTCTTGAAAATCATTTTGGCAAGGAACCGAGAGCCGTCGGTGACAAATGGTCTGATACCCGGTCGATGACCGTTCCTTTTCTCGGAAAAACGGAAACGGAATCGACGCATACACTCCAGTCCGTGAAAGACGATGTCGCCGTCATTGCCACCGAGGGAAAGATCAAGATGCAGGGTGACATGATCGCAATGGGACCGGTCAAAATGAAATTTGAAAAAGGTGACATGACCCTCGCCACAACAACGAGCATCAGCATTAAAACCGGTCTGGCTTTTGAGACCAAAGGCGAGACGGAAATGGATCTGACCACCGAAATGGACGTGCCTGCCAACAATGCTCAAAAAATCCAAATGCGCATCACGAGCAAGGCTGTTTCGACCGTGACGATTGAAAAAGTGGAATAACTAACCAATTTCGGGTTTCAGGTAGGGCGGTCACGCCGTGACCGCCGCCATCTGTTATCACTCCCCAAAATCTGAATATGCCGGTTATCGATTACGAAAGTGCCCTGGCGTTTTTGCTGGGGCGTGTCAATTATGAAACGTTTCGTCAGATGCCTTATGGCGAAATGCGGCAGAATCTGGGACAACTGAAAGCGTTTCTTGAATACCTCGGTCGGCCTGATCTTCGTTTCCCTGTCATTCATGTTGCGGGAACCAAAGGGAAAGGTTCGACCTGTGCGATGCTTGCCGCTGTGTTCCGCGAGGCGGGTTATCGCGTCGGGTGTTTTACCTCACCGCACTTGCATACGCTCAACGAACGTTTCGCGGTCAACGGTGTACCTTGCCCCAACGACCGACTGGTCGAAATTGTGCAATATCTTGAATTACAATGGCACGTGTGGTCGGGTGGACATTCGGCGGTGGAAACAGCAGTCGGGAACGCAGTGAGCGTAGCGAACGGAGTGACCGGAAAAAACGTTTGTACGCAGCGGGAATTAACGTTTTTTGAATATTCGGTGCTGGTTGCGTTTGAGTGGTTTGCGCGGGAACAGGTCGATCTTGCCGTCATGGAAACCGGAATGGGCGGTCGTTTCGACGCGACCAATATTTGCGAACCGATCTTGTGTGTCATCACCGGGATCAGCTTCGATCACACCGAGCAGCTTGGCAACACGCTTTCGGCCATCGCAGGTGAAAAAGCCGGTATCATCAAGCCCGGCGTGCCTGTTGTCAGCGGTGTTGTCATGCAAAAGGATGATGATCCACAAGCGGTTATCCGGGACGTTGCCGCGCGGAATCACGCGGAGTTGTACGAACTCAATCGTGAGTTTTCGATTGTGCCGCACGATCACGGTGCATTCGATTTTCATTGGCACGCAAGCAATGCAGGTACGTTGAATCGGCTGACACTCAAACTGTTGGGGCGGCACCAGCGCGACAATACGGCACTGGCTCTGGCCGGTGTCATGCTGTTGCGGCAACGCGGCTGGAACGTTCCGGATCAAGCCGTTCGCAAGGCATTGGCGGAACTTGAAGTGCCGTGCCGTATCGAACGGTTCAGGTTGCCGAACGGACCAGCTGTCATCCTTGACGGCGCGCACAACAAGGCATCCGCCGAGGCACTGCTCGAAGCGTTGCAAACGTTTCCCGACATGCCGGTCGGTCAAAAAATCCTGCTCTTCGGCAGTACACTTGGCAAGGATGTGACCGGCATGTTTGAGACGCTGTTGCCGTTTTTTGACGAAATCTGGCTTTCGCAATGCACAACCAGTCCGCGTACCGTCCCGGTCGATACGTTACTTGAGTTGGCACGAAAAACGTCCTGCAAACCGCAAAATTTAGTGGTTGTGGCAACGCCCAACGAAGCTGTGGAACATTTGCATCAGATCGCAGACAAAGGTGGTCTCGTTTGCGTGACCGGGTCACTCTATTTTGCCGCCGAAATACGGGAGCTGTTGATCCACCCCAACCTGTGTGGTCGCTAAAAGGCTTTCGCCGGAAAATCAACGGACAGGAATGACAGATTCAGTTTTTTTGGCAGGATTGTCAGGATAGGGGATACGGAATCGTACGTCCGGTGGCGCGAGAGAACGACGGGGGCAATCCCGGCTCTTACCCGTTCGTAATCTTACGATTGCGGCTCTGAATTTCCATTTTTTCTCTTTTCCCCCATTGACACCTCCAAGCCCATCTGCTATGATGATCGCAAACGCTATGCTAATAGCATAGCATAACAGGCGAAACAACGGGGAAAACGACATGGCGAAGAAAAAAACGATCTTTGATCTCGGCAAGCGGGAACGGGAAATTCTCGAAGCCGTACTCAAACTGGGGGAGGTTTCGGTCAACGACGTGCTTGCCGAACTCCGTGAACCGCCGAGTTATTCGACGGTTCGGGCGATTCTCGGCCAGCTCGTGCGCAAGGGCAACCTCACTTTTCGCGACGACCGGGGGCGCTATCTTTACAAGGCACTCACGACGAAAGAGTCGGCGCAAAAGTCGGCGTTGAAAGACCTTGTCTCGACGATTTTCTACGGCAAGGCGTCCGACGTCATCGTGACACTGCTCGACCTGGCAGGCAACACGCTCACGCCGGAAGAAATCGACCGCATCAACAACAAAATCAGTCAACAGAATATTCACCACGGAGACTCATCAACAGATTTAACAGATGTTACAGATAAAAGAATAAAAAAACATCTGCGTTAATCTGCGTTATCTGTTGAAAAAAACCTTCGTGGTGAGAAATAGTTGCCAAAGGAATAAATCATGACCACAATACTGTTTTCGCATCTTCTCGAACTCGCGGTTTTTGCGACGCTGTTGCCGCTTACGGCGACGCTCGTTTGTTGGCTGTTCCGCAAGCGGTCATCGGCTCTGCGTTGCCAGATTTGGGGACTCACCATGCTCGGCCTGCTGGTTTTTCCGGTTGCGAGTTGCTTTCTGCCACGGGTTGGAGACTGGAAGCATGAGACCGGAGACGGGAGAAACGCAAGCCTCGAACCTCATGCCTTTCATGCGATGTTGCCCACAGAGTTATCCGGGCCATCCATCACATACGATGTAGCGCAACCCGCGCCCATGTTGACAAGCGTAATCGAAATGCCGGAAGAAACGCAATGGCAACCGGAAACCCAATGGCAGCCGGGAACGGAGCGCAACACAGTAACCGGATCAGAAACGCCGGTAATATCACAGATGAGGCTTGACGCTGAACTCAAGAGCAACTCAAGCCTCATGTCTCCAGCATCCAGTCTCTTCAACTACAAAACTGCCATCGTCGTTATCTGGTTTGGCGGCATGGCACTTGCGGCCTGGTCGCTTGGCATGTCGCTGTTGGCCGCGCGAAAACTCGTACGATTGCGCACAACGCCGGTCAGCGACCCGCGCTGGCTGCAATGCTGTGAGGCGACGGTACACCGCTTGCGGATTCACAAAATGCCGCGTTTGCTCCTGTGCGAAAGCATTACCGTGCCGATGGTCGCCGGAATTTTCCGCCCGTCGATCCTGATTCCGAACGACGAACGCATGAACCCGCAGAGCGTACTGGTGCATG